>NZ_JBEZLA010000013.1:0-133472 GCF_040651925.1 Streptomyces sp. NPDC048349
GACCCGGTGGGTGCGCGCGAGCCCGGCGGCGGCGCAGGCGCCCCACACCATGGAGGTGGGCCCCCCGCCCGGCCGCCGCCCCCCCGGCGGGGGGCCCGCCGGGCCCCCGGGGGGGTGCGGCGCTGGAGCGCCGCACCGCCCCTTCCCCTCTCCGCGCCGACTGGAGACCCCACCCATGCGCCTGCGCACCCGCACCTCTCCGTACGGTCTGCTCGCCGGCCTGCTGCTGGGCGCGGGCCTGCTCCTCCCGGCCGCCCCCGCCACGGCGGCGGACAACGGCACGTGGGGGGTCTTCCCCACGCCCGCGGCCGGTGCGGCAATGACCGACCGCGCGTACTTCTTCCACCAGGGCGCGGCCGGAACCACCGTCCAGGACAGTGCGACGATCCTGAACACCTCGGACAAGGACCTGACGTTCCAGGTCTTCGCCACCGACGCGGTGAACACCCCGGCGGGCGGCGCCTTCGCCCTCCTGCCGGCGGAGACCGAGCCCAAGGACATCGGAACCTGGATCGCGCTGCCGCCCGAGACGGCGACCACCGTGACCGTGCCGGCCAAGGGCCGCAAGGACGTCCCGTTCACGGTGAAGGTGCCCGCGGACGCGACGCCCGGCGACCACGTGGGCGGGATCGTGGCCCTGAACACCGCCGTGGAGGGCGTGCAGCAGGAGGGCAAGGTCCGGGTCGGGGTGAAGCGTTCGGTGGGCGCCCGGCTGTACTTCCGGGTGCCGGGCCCGGTCACCCCGGGCCTCAGCGTCGAGGACGTGCACGTCACCCGCTCCGCGCCGCTGCTGCCCTGGGTCAAGAAGGCCCGCGCCACGGTCTCGTACGCCCTGGTGAACCGGGGCAACGTGGTCGTCGAGCCGAAGGTGGCGGTCTCCGCCGAGGGCCTGTTCGGCCGCGAGGTGCTCGGCATCCCGGCCCGCGAGCTGAAGCTGACCCTCCTGCCCGGCCAGCGGATCGAACTGACCGAGGCCTGGCCGGACGCCCCCCAGCTGGACCGGGTGACGCTCACCGTCACGGCCGGCGCCGCGGCCCACCCCGACCTCGCCTCGCAGGCCTCGACGGACTTCACCGCCGTGCCGTGGCCCGCCGTCGGCGCGGCCCTGGTCCTGGCGGGCGCGGCCACCGCGGTGTGGACCTTGCGCCGCCGCCGTGCGTCCGCCGAGCAGCAGCCGGACCCCGCCCCGGACCTGGCCGGCACCCGCTGACCGCAGGCCGCCCCCGGGAAACGGCAGGAGCCCCCGGCCCGTGAGGGTGGCCGGGGGCACTCGCGTCTCGGGTGGCGCCGGGCGTCAGTGGTTGCGGGGGAAGCCCAGGTCCACGCCCGCCGGGGCTTCCGAGGGGTCCGGCCAGCGGGTCGTGACGACCTTGCCACGGGTGTAGAAGTGGATGCCGTCGTTGCCGTAGATGTGGTGGTCGCCGAAGAGCGAGTCCTTCCACCCGCCGAAGGAGTGGTAGCCCACCGGCACCGGGATCGGGACGTTGACGCCGACCATGCCCGCCTGGATCTCGAGCTGGAAGCGGCGGGCCGCGCCTCCGTCGCGGGTGAAGATCGCGGTGCCGTTGCCGAACGGCGAGGCGTTGATGAGGGCCACGCCCTCCTCGTAGGTCTCGGTGCGCAGCACGCACAGCACCGGGCCGAAGATCTCGTCGCGGTAGGCGTCGGAGTCGGTCTTCACGTTGTCGAGCAGGGACAGGCCGATCCAGTGGCCGTTCTCGTTGCCCTCGACCGTGTAGCCGGTGCCGTCGAGGACCACGTCGGCGCCCTGGGCGGCCGCGCCCTTGACGTACGAGGCGACCTTGTCGCGGTGGGCGGCCGTGATCAGCGGGCCCATCTCGGAGGTCGGGTCGTTGCCGGGGCCGATCTTGATCTTCTCGGCGCGCTCGCGGATCTTCTCGACGAGGGTGTCGGCGATGGAGCCGACGGCCACGACGGCGGAGATCGCCATGCAGCGCTCACCGGCCGAGCCGTAGGCGGCGGAGACCGCCGCGTCGGCGGCCGCGTCCAGGTCGGCGTCCGGGAGCACCAGCATGTGGTTCTTGGCGCCGCCCAGGGCCTGGACGCGCTTGCCGTTCGCGGAGGCGGTGGCGTGGATGTGGCGGGCGATCGGGGTCGAGCCCACGAAGGAGACGGCCGCGATGTCGGGGTGGGCCAGCAGGGCGTCCACCGCGACCTTGTCGCCGTGCACGACGTTGAGCACGCCGGCCGGCAGACCGGCCTCGCTCATCAGCTCGGCGAGCTTGTTGGAGGCGGAGGGGTCCTTCTCACTGGGCTTGAGGATGAAGGTGTTTCCGCAGGCCACGGCCAGCGGGAACATCCACATCGGCACCATCGCCGGGAAGTTGAAGGGGGTGATGCCCGCGACCACGCCCAGCGGCTGGCGGATCGCCGCGACGTCGACGCGGTGGGAGACCGAGGTCGACAGCTCGCCCTTGAGCTGCGTGGTGATCCCGCAGGCCAGTTCGACGATCTCCAGGCCGCGCGCGACCTCGCCCAGCGCGTCCGAGTGCACCTTGCCGTGCTCGGCGGTGATCAGCTCGGCGATGGCGTCGCGGTTGGCGTCCAGGAGGGCGCGGTAGGCGAACAGCACCTTGGTACGGGCGGCCAGCGAGGACTGGCCCCAGGTCAGATACGCCTCCTTGGCGACCTGCACCGCCGCGTCGACCTCGTCGGCCGAGGCGAGCGCGACCTGCGTGGTGACCTCGCCGGTGGCCGGGTCGGTGACCGGGCCGTAGTTGCCCGACGCGCCCTCGACGGTCTTGCCACCGATCCAGTGGTTGACGGTCTTCATGTGCCTTGCTCCTTCACAGATGGCGACGTCGCTGCGCGGCTTGCCGGTCGTACTCTTCACGGGCCGCGGCCGCCGCCTTGCGGGTCGCGGTCTCGGCCACAGGAACATCCCACCACGCTTGTGCGGGGGGTGGGCCCGACACAGTGTCGGGCGTTCGGGTCTGTGTGTAGACACATGTGGGACGGCTCGCCGAGCGGGCCTCGGCGAGGGCTTCACGCAGGTCACGTACGGTCCGGGCGCGAATCACAGCCATCCCCAGGGAGGCCGCGTTGGCGGCGATGTCGACCGGGAGGGGCTCCCCCGTGTACGCGGCGTCGGGCCCCCGGAAGCGGTAGGCCGTGCCGAAGCCCTCGCCTCCCACCGCCCCCGACAGACCACCGATGGAGGCGTAGCCCTGGTTGTCGAGGACGACCATCTTCAGCGGGACGCCCTCCTGGACGGCCGTGACGATCTCGGTCGGGTTCATCAGGTACGTGCCGTCGCCGACCAGCGCCCACACCGGCCGGCCGGGGGCGGCGAGCGCGACCCCGATCGCGGCCGGGATCTCGTAGCCCATGCAGGAGTAGCCGTACTCCACGTGGTACTGGTCCGCCGAGCGGGGCCGCCACAGCTTGTGCAGGTCGCCGGGGAGCGAGCCGGCCGCGTTGATCAGGATGTCGGTGTCGTCGACGAGGGCGTCGAGCAGTCCGAGGACCTGGGCCTGGGTGGGCGGCAGGTCCTCCTCGGGGGTGGCGTAGGCCAGGTCGACGCGGGCCTCCCAGTCCGTCTTGCGCTGCCCGTACGCCGCCTCGTACGCGGGGTCCACCCGGTGACCGGCGAGCGCCGTCCGGAGCTCGTCGAGCCCCTCGCGCGCGTCGGCGACCAGGGGCAGGGCGGCGAGCTTGTGGGCGTCGTACGGGTCGAGGTTGAGGCCAATAAACCGGACGGTCGGGTTCCGAAAGAGGGTCGCGGAGGCCGTGGTGAAGTCGGTCAGCCGGGTCCCGGCGGCGATGACGAGGTCGGCCTCCCGGGCCAGGTGGTCGGCGGTCGCGGTGCCCGTGTGCCCGATCCCGCCGACGTCGGCGGGGTGGTCGTGGCGCAGCACGCCCTTGCCGGCCTGCGTGGTAGCCACGGGGATCGCGGTGGCCGCGGCGAACTGCGCCAGGGCCGCCTGGGCCTCGCTGTGCCGGATCCCGCCGCCCGCGACGATCAGCGGGCGCGCGGCCGACCGTACGGCCAGGGCTGCAGCGGTCAGCTCGGCGCGGTCGGGCCGGGGCCGGCGCACGCCCCACACCCGCTCGGCGAAGAACTCCTCGGGCCAGTCGTACGCCTCCGCCTGCACGTCCTGCGGCAGCGCGAGGGTGACGGCCCCGGTCTGGACGGGGTCGGTGAGGACGCGCATGGCCTGGAGGGCCGCCGGGATCAGGGCCTCGGGGCGGGTGATCCGGTCGAAGTGGCGCGAGACGGGCCGCAGGGCGTCGTTGACGGAGAGGTCCCCCGCATACGGGACCTCCAGTTGCTGGAGCACGGGGTCGGCGGGCCGGGTGGCGAAGGTGTCGCCGGGCAGCAGGAGCACCGGGATCCGGTTGATCGTGGCGAGGGCGGCGCCGGTGACGAGGTTGGTGGCGCCGGGCCCGATGGAGGTGGTCACGGCGTGTGTGGACAGCCGCCCGCTCTGGCGGGCGTACCCGACGGCGGCGTGCACCATGGCCTGCTCGTTGCGTCCCTGGAGGAAGGGCATGGCCCGGGGGCCGGTCTCCAGGAGGGCCTGGCCGATGCCGGCCACGTTCCCGTGCCCGAAGATCCCCCAGGTGGCCGCGACGAACCGGTGGCGGCGGCCGTCGCGTTCGGTGTACTGGCGGGCGAGGAAGGCGATCAGGGCCTGTGCGACGGTGAGTTTCATCGGGGTGCCTCCGTCTGTGGGCCCGTCCGAGGGTCGTGCCGCGGGTCGTTCTCGAGGTCGTGCCGCGGGTCGTTCTGCGGGTCGTCCTGCGGGTCGTCCTGCGGGTCGTCCTGCGGGTCGTCCTGTGAATAGGGGAGCCGGGGGTCTACGGCCTGCCCCGGCCAGGTGGCGCGGATCCAGCCGTGGTCGGGGTGGTCCCGGATCAGCCACTCGCGGGTGGCGCCCGGACCCGCCATCACGTTGAGGTAGTACATGTCGTGCCCGGGGGCGGCGATGGAGGGCCCGTGCCAGCCGTCCGGGATGAGCACGGCATCGCCCGTCCGCACCTCGGCGAGGACGTCGGTCTTCCCGGCGGGAGAAGGGGTGACGCGCTGGTAGCCGAACCCGGGGGTGTCCCCGTGCGGGGCGATCTCGAAGTAGTAGATCTCCTCGAGCCGGGACTCCTCGCCCGGGTGGTGCTCGTCGTGCTTGTGGGGCGGGTAGGAGGACCAGTTTCCGCCGGGGGTGAGCACCTCGACGGCGATCAGCCGGTCGCACGCGAAGCCGTCCGGGCCGGCGGCGGCGAAGTTGTTCACCTGCCGGGAGCACTGGCCGGCGCCGCGCAGCTCCACGGGCACGTCCGCGGCGGGGCCGTACCGGGGCGGAAGCCGCTGCTCGCAGCGTGCCCCTGCGAGGGCGAAGCGGCCGCCGGTGGCGGAGGTGACCTCCGCGTGGCCGTCGCGGGGCAAGTACGCGAAGTCGGTGGCCCCGCGGAACACCCCGGCCCGGCCGCGCAGCGCGAAGACCTGCGGCGCCACTGCGTGGGCTCCGCCGCCCCCGGACCCCCGCGCCTCGAACGCCGGCGAGGCTGACACGACCCGGCCCGGACCGCCCTGCGGCCCCGCACCACCCGGTGGCCCGGACAGCCCGGCGGACATCCCGGACCCCGCCACCGCGCGAGACCCCGAACCACCTTCCGGCCCCGCCGGCGCTTGAGGCGCGGGGCTCGGGGCAGCGTCACGGAAGTGGACCTCGCAGCCTCCCGAGAGCGGGAGGACGATCCACTCCGCGTCTCCGCACCCGTGCGCGTACACCTCACCCGGCTCCAGCTCGAGGACGACCAGCCTCGTCCAGGTCATCCCCCACTCAGAGACCACCGGCACGGCCCACCACCTCCTCGACCTCGTCGGAGAACGGCATCGCCGAAGCGCACGCCAGCCGCGAAGCCACGATCGCCCCCGCCGCGTTCGCGTACCGCACGACCGTCGCCAGGTCCCACCCCGCGAGCAGGCCGTGGCACAGCGCGCCCCCGAACGCGTCCCCGGCGCCCAGCCCGTTGACCACCTGGACCGGCACTGGCGGGACCTCCGCCACCGTCCCGTCGCGGTGGACCGCCAGGACCCCCTCCGGCCCCCGCTTGACCACCGCCAGTTCCACCCCGGCGGCGAGCAGCGCCCGCGCCGCCGCGTACGGCTCCGACTCGCCGGTGGCGATCGCGCACTCCTCGGTGTTGCCGACGGCAACCGTCGCCAGGGCCAGCGCCCGCTCGTAGTACGGCCCGGGCTTCTCCCGCCACAGCATCGGCCGCCAGTCCAGGTCGAACACGGTGGTTCCGGGCGAGGTACGGGCCTCCAGCGCGGCCAGCGTGGCCGCGCGGCTCGGCTCCTCGCTCAGGCCGGTTCCCGTCATCCAGAACACCCGGGCCTCCCGGATCGCCCCCAGGTCCAGTTCCTCCGCCGCGATCTCCAGATCGGGGGCCTTGGGCAGCCGGTAGAAGTACAAGGGGAAGCGGTCGGGCGGGAAGATCTCGCAGAAGGTGATCGGCGTGGGGTGGTCGGCGACCTCGGCCACCCACCGCCCGTCGACCCCGAACCCCCGCAGCTCGGAACGCAGGTACGCGCCGAACGGGTCCGCACCGGTGCGGCTGATGAGGGCCACGCGCCGGCCCAACCGGGCGGCCGCGACCGCCACGTTCGCCGGGGAGCCCCCCAGGAACTTGCCGAAGGTGTCCGCTTCCTCCAGTGGTACGCCGGTCGTCAGCGGGTAGAGATCCACCCCGATCCGACCCATCGTGATCAGGTCGAACGCCAACCCGTCGCCGCTCACCGTCAGTCCTCCCGCTGGTCCCACGGTCTTCACCGTCCCTTCGAGCCTCGCACCCTAAGGTGGCCGCTATGACGTCCTCCCCGCCCGCGTTGACACGTATCCGCGTCGGTTCGGCTCCGGACTCCTGGGGTGTCTGGTTTCCCGACGACCCGGCGCAGACCCCCTGGGAGCGGTTCCTCGACGAGGTCGCCGACGCCGGGTACGAATGGATCGAACTCGGCCCCTACGGCTACCTGCCCACCGATCCCGCGCGACTCGCCGAGGAAACGGCCAAGCGCGGGCTGCGGGTCTCGGCCGGCACCGTCTTCACCGGACTCCATCACGGGCCCGCCGTGTGGGAGGACACCTGGGCGCACGTGTCGCGGATCGCGGCGCTCAGCCAGGCCGTGGGCGCGGCCCATCTCGTGGTCATCCCCTCCTTCTGGCGGGACGACAAGACGGGCGAGGTGCTGGAGGACCGCACCCTCACCCCGTCGCAATGGCGCGAACTGGCCTCCCAGACCGAGCGGCTGGGGCGGGAGGTGCGGGATCGCTACGGCCTGCGGATCGTGGTCCACCCCCATGCCGACACGCACATCGACACCCCTGAGAACGTGGCGCGGTTCCTGGACGCGACCGACCCCGCCCTCGTGTCCCTCTGCCTGGACACCGGGCACTACGCGTACTGCGGGGGCGACAGCGTCCAGGCCATCGAGACCTTCTCCGAGCGGATCGGCTACCTGCACCTGAAGCAGGTGGACCCGCGGATCCTCGCCGAAGTGGCGGCGGAGCAGCTGCCGTTCGGCCCGGCCGTGGGCCGAGGGGTGATGTGCGAACCGCCGTCGGGGGTGCCCGCGCTGGAACCGGTGCTGGCGGCGGCCCAGCGCCTGGGCGTGGACCTGTTCGCCATCGTGGAACAGGACATGTACCCCTGCGAGCCCGACCGGCCGCTGCCCATCGCCCGCCGCACCCGCGCCTACCTGCGCTCCTGCGGCGCCCGCTGAACTCGGAGGAACACGACATGAGCACGCTCGGCATCGCCGTCATCGGCACGGGGAAGATGGGCGCCGACCACATCCGCCGGATCGGGCGGACCGTCGGCGGGGCCCGGGTGGTGGCGGTGGCCGACCCGGACGGGGACCGGGTCAAGGAGGTCGCGCGCGGCCTGGACGGCGCCGTCGCACACACCGACCCGGCGGCCGCGATAGCCGCGCCCGGGGTGGAGGCCGTACTGATCGCCTCCCCCGGTCCCGCCCACGAGGAGGCGATCGGGCCGGCCCTGGAGCGGGGGCTGCCCGTGCTGTGCGAGAAGCCGCTGACGCCCGATCCGGCGGGGGCGCTGCGCATCATGGCGGCCGAACAGCGTCTGGGGCGGCGTCTGGTGCAGGTGGGGTTCATGCGCCGGTACGACGCCGAGTACGAGCGGCTGAAGGAGCTGCTGGACGCGGGCGGGATCGGGCGTCCGCTGTTCCTGCACTGCCGGCACCGCAATGCGGCCTCGCCGTCGTTCTTCACCAGCGACATGCTGATCAGCGATTCCGTCGTGCACGAGGTGGACGCGGCCCGCTGGCTGCTGGGGCAGGAGATCACCGCGGTGTCCGTGCTGTCCCCCACTCCTTCCTCGGCGGCTCCCGAGGGGCTGCGCGATCCCCGGCTGGTGCTGCTGGAGACCTCCGGCGGGGCCGTGGTGGACGTGGAGATCTTCGTCAACTGCGGCTTCGGCTACCAGGTGCAGTGCGAGGCGGTCGGCGAGTCCGGCAGTGCCCGGATCGGCGACGGTCACGCGATGGTGGTGCAGTCGGGGGGCCGGTGGGGCGGGGAGATCGACCAGGACTTCACGGTGCGCTTCGCCGACGCCTACGACCGCCAACTGCGGCGCTGGGTGGCCGCGGCCGCGCGGGGCGGGGTGGCCGGGCCGGACGCGTGGGACGGCTACGCGGCCGCCGCCGTCTCGGAGGCGGGCCTCGCGGCCGCCCGCACCGGCGTCCGGACCCCGGTGACCCTGGTGGACCGGCCACCCCTCTACCGCTGAGCCCACCCCCCGCCCGGCACCGCGCGGGTCAGCCTTGCCACCCCTACTACCGCTGGGTCCCCCTCGACACCCCACCGGTCAGCCCGGCCACCCCGCGCCCTGCACCGACGAGCCCTGGCACCGCCGGCCCAGCCCCCGAGCAGGCCCCACCACCGATCAAGCCGAGCCCCTTCGAGCCCCCTTCGCCGCCGTACCGCTTGTTCACCCCTGTGCCGCATCTGTCACTGGAGTCGCCTTCCTGTCACGCATGTCCGCACTACGCGCGTTTTCCGTCACAGGCGTTCGACAGCCCCTCCCCTGTCCTCCCCTCCCGTCGTTCCCCGGGCACAACCGAGTGATCGTCAGTGTCCACGTGCCGGCTCCCCCGACGGCCTCCCGGCCGGCGCCGCGGCGTGGACAAGGAGGTGCGTCATGAGCGACCGACAGCTGTGGTCGTACAAGGAGATCGCTGCCCACATCCGGGTGCAGCCCGACACGGTGCGCTCCTATCGGAAGCACGGCCTGCTGCCGACGCCCGACCATGTGGAGGGCGGCAAGCCCTACTGGTACGCCGACACCATCCGCGCCTGGGTGGCCCGGCGCCCCGGCAACCGGGGGCGCCGAGAGGACTGACCCGTCCGCTGTTGCCGGACGGGGCCGCCCCCCTCAACCCCGTCCCGCTCCCCACCGATCCGGCTACGCCGCCCCGGCCGGCACCTTCTCCGGTTCCGGTTCAACCGCCGGCGGCAGGGACTCCCCCTCGCTCAGCCCGAACCTCTCGTGCAGCCTGCGCAGCGGGCGCGGTGCCCACCAGGTGGCCTTGCCGGTCAGCTTCATGACCGCCGGGACCAGGAGGCTGCGTACGACCATGGCGTCCATCAGGACCGCCAGCGCGATCCCGAGCCCCAGCATCTTGGTGTTGGTCACCCGCGAGGTGCCGATGGCCACCATCACCACGGCCAGGATCACGGCCGCCGCGGTGATCAGCCCGCCGGTGCGGGCCAGTCCGGTCCGCACCGCCCCCTCGTGGTCGCCGGTCCGGTCGTACTCCTCCTTGATCCGGGATATGAGGAACACCCCGTAGTCCATGGAGAGTCCGAAGGCGATGCAGAACATCAGCACCGGCAGGGTGGTCTCGATGTCGCCGGTGGAGGTGAAGGCGAGCAGTCCGGAGAGGTTGCCGTCCTGGAAGACCCACACCACCGCCCCGAACATCGCGGTCAGGCTGAGGGCGTTGAGCAGGACTGCCTGCACCGGTATGAGCAGGCTGCCGGTGAGCAGGAACACCAGCAGCAGCGTGGCGAGCACCACCAGGGCCAGCGCCACGGGCAGTTTCCCGGCTATCGCCTTCTGGGCGTCAACGAGCACGGCCGCCTCTCCGGTCACCGAAGTCGGGAAGCCGGCTTCCACCTTCCGCACCTCACCGACCAGGTCCTGGGCCTGCTGCCCCACCGCCTCGCCCTCGGCGGTGATCGAGAAGTAGGCGTACCGCGCGGGGTGCGCGGAGGTCACCGGGCCGTCGACCCGGACCACCCCCGGCAGGGCTGCCAGCCGCTCCCGGTAGGCGGCGAGTTCGGTGGATCCGGCCGCGTCCTCGGTGAGGACGGTGATCCCGCCGCCGGGGCTGCCCGGGAAGGCGTCCCGGATCTGCTGCTGGACCACATGCGACTCCGCGGTCTTCGGCAGCTGCCGGTCGTCCACGGTGCCGAACTTCACTCCGAGGAAGGGCAGTCCGAGGAGCAGCAGCCCCGCCGTCGTGGCCACCGCGAACACCGGGGCCCGGCGCATCACCAGACGAGCCGCCCGCGCCCAGCCCCGCCCCGCTTCCGCCGGGGCGCCGGCCGGACGCCCGCGCCGCCACATCCGCCGCAGGTCCAGGGAGTTGACCCGCTCGCCGAGCAGCACCAGGGCGGCCGGCAGCAGGATCAGCGCGGCCGCTGCGGCGAGCAGGACCACCGCCACCCCGGCGTAGGCGAAGGAGCGCAGGAAGTACATCGGGAAGAACAGCATCGCCGAGAGCGAGACCGCGACGGTCAGCGCCGAGAACAGCACGGTGCGCCCGGCGGTGCGCAGGGTGGCCCCGACGGCGGCCACCGGGTCCCGCCCGGCGGCGAGCTCCTCGCGGAACCTGCGGACGATGAACAGCGCGTAGTCGATGGCGAGCCCGAGTCCGAGCGCGGTCGTCAGGTTCTGGGCGAAGACGGAGACCTCGGTGAACTCGGTGAGGCCGCGCAGCACCGCGTTGGTGCCGAGGATGGCCACGATGCCGACGCCCAGGGGCAGCAGGGCGGCGACGGCACTGCCGAAGACGAGGACGAGCAGGACGAGGGTGACCGGCAGGGCGATCACCTCGGCGCGCAGCAGGTCCTCCTGGATGGTGGCGGTCACCTCGCGCTGGACCGCGGCCGGCCCGCCCAGGGAGACCCGCACCGGCCCGTGCTCGCCCCGGTAGCGCGGGGCGATCCGCTCCAGCACCTCGGTGGCGGTCTTCTCGTCGCCCAGGACGCGGGCCGCGATGAGGGCCTGCCGGCCGTCCTGGGAACGCAGGGCGGGCAGCCGAGTGCGCCAGTACGAGCCGACGCCGACGACCCCCTGCTCGGCGGTGAGCTGCTCCGCCAGCCGCTCCGCTTCGGCCGCGACGGCGGGATCGTCCACCCCGGTGGTCCCGGGGCCGGAGTCGACGAGCAGCAGCAGGTTGGGCTGGGAGGCCGGGAACTCGCGCTCGAGGGCCTTGGTGGCATAGGTGGACCGGGCGCCCGGGTCCTCCCAGCCGCCGCTGCCCATCCGTTCGGCGGCGCCGCCGCCCGCGAACACGGCCAGTGCCGTGACCACGAGGGCGAGCAGCAGTGAGAGCCGCGGCCGGGCGGTGACGAACCGGGTCCACCTGCCGCTCTCCCCGGGCGACGGCGGATTCTTGACTTCGGACATGACTCGGTGTCCCCTTCACCGTGATTGCCAGGCCGAATAGACTGGCAAACACGAGCAGTCGCTCGCGTTTCTTCAGAATGCGAGCGACCTCTCGCGTTTGTCAATCACCCACAGGAAGCGAGGGATGGGACATGCCGGGGACTCCCAGGGGCAAAACAACTGAAACCGGCGAAACCACCGCGCCGCGCCGCCGCCAGGCACGGGGCGAGCGCCGGGTGTCCCAGCTCCTGGCGGCCGCCGCCGGCGTGTTCTGCCGCACCGGCTACGCCGCGGCCAGCACCAACGCCATCGCCCGCGAGGCCGGGGTGTCGCCGGGCACGCTCTACCAGTTCTTCCCGAACAAGGAGGCCATCGCGGTCGAGCTCGGCGGCCAGCTGCTCCAGCGCGCCCATGAGACGCACGGCCAGGCCTTCCTGCCCGAGAACCTCCAGCGGCCCCTGCCCGAGCTACTGGACGCCGTACTGGACCCGGTCATCGCCTTCAACTGCGAGAACCCGGCCTTCTGGGCGCTCATGCACGGCTCCGGCATCCCCGGCGCCGTGAACAAGGAGCACGAAGAGCTGCACTCCGGCCTGCTCACCCGGGTCGAGGGCGTGCTGCACACCTTCAACCCGCAGGCTACGCCCGCGGAGCTGACCCACATCTCGAACATGATCCTGGGCATCTTCAAGTCCTCGCTGGACCTGATCCTGGCCCACGAAGGCGCCGAACGCGCCGCGTACATCGCCGAGCTGAAGGCCGTGCTGCTGCGCTACCTCGAGCCCATGGTCACCACGACCGACTCCCCCTGACCCGCTCCGCGCGCCGCCCTCGCGCGCGCCCGCGCGCGGGCCGGTCCCGCGCGGGCCGGCCCCCGGCCCCCGGCCCGCAGCCGCAGCCCCGCCAGCGGGAACACCAGCACGGACAGCATCCCGGCGCCCACCAACGCCGCCGCCTCCCCGGACGCCACCTGTCCGGCGTCGGCGCGACCGCGTGGTGATCGCGACCACCAGCGGCAGCTGGGCAGCCGGCGCGAGATGCCGTGGGCGAGCGGGGGCGCGAGCACGCCGACGGCCACGATCAGGACGAAGGCCCCGGTGATCCATACGAGCCGTTTACATACGATTCATCCCGTACGGCCACCCCAGAGGAACGGGCGCGGATACTCGCGTCGATACCCCCTAGGGGTATAGTCTCGAAGTGTCGGGAGGATCGGTGGAGTGACGCGCCGCCTTCCGGCGACCGCACACGCCCTTGAAGAGGAGAACGACATGACCGCCGAGACGGACACCCAGACCACCACCGTCTACCGGGTGACCGGCATGACCTGCGGGCACTGCGAGGGCGCGGTGACCGCCGAGCTCTCCGCCCTGCCGGGCGTCAGCTCGGTCAAGGCCGTCGCCGCGACCGGCGAGGTCACCGTGACCTCCGACGCCCCGCTGGCCGACGAGGACGTACGCGCCGCCGTGGACGAGGCGGGCTACGAGTTCACCGGTCGGATCTGAGCCGGGCCTCCCCCTTCGGCAGCATTTCGCCGGGGTGCGCCGGCCAGCTGATACTGGTTCCGTACACCCCGGCCCTCCCCCTGGAGCCGGAACATGAGCAGCACAGTGCACGACGGGCCCATAACCTCGGTCGAACTCTCGATCGGCGGGATGACCTGCGCCTCCTGCGCGGCCCGCATCGAGAAGAAGCTGAACCGGATGGACGGGGTCAGCGCCACGGTGAACTACGCCACCGAGAAGGCGAAGGTCTCCTACACCGGTGGCGTCCAGGTCTCCGACCTGATCGCGACCGTCGTGAAGACCGGGTACACCGCCGAGGAACCCCCGCCGCCGGAGCCGGAGCCGGAGCCGGAAGCGCAACCGGAACCGGACCCCGGCTTTGCGCGGGCCCCGGATGCCGACGCGGCCGTACGGGACCCCGCCCTGGCCGCGCTGCGCGAGCGGCTGCTGGTGTCCGCCGGCCTCGCCCTGCCCGTGGTCCTGCTCGCCATGGTCCCCGCCCTCCAGTTCGACAACTGGCAGTGGCTCTCGCTGACCCTCGCCGCACCCGTCGTCGTCTGGGGCGCCCTCCCCTTCCACAAGGCCGCCTGGACCAACGCCCGGCACGGCGCCGCCACCATGGACACCCTGGTCTCGGTCGGCACCCTCGCCGCCTTCACCTGGTCCTTGTGGGCCCTGTTCTTCGGCCACGCGGGCATGCCCGGCATGCGCCACGGTTTCGACTTCACCGTCTCCAGGACCGACGGCTCCTCCGCCCTCTACCTGGAGGTCGCGGCCGGGGTCGTCAGCTTCATCCTGCTCGGCCGCTACCTGGAGGCCCGCTCGAAGCGGAAGGCGGGCGCGGCCCTGAAGGCCCTGATGGAGCTGGGCGCCAAGGACGTCGCCGTGCTGCGCGGGGGCCGGGAGGTCCGCGTGCCGGTGAGCGCGCTCGCGGTCGGCGACCGGTTCGTCGTCCGCCCGGGCGAGACGATCGCCACCGACGGCACGGTCGTCGAGGGCAGCTCCGCCGTGGACGCCTCGATGCTCACCGGAGAGTCCGTCCCGGTCGAGGTCTCCGCCGGCGACTCCGTCACCGGCGCCACCGTCAACGCCTCGGGCCGCCTCGTCGTCGAGGCCACCCGGATCGGCGCCGACACCCAGCTCGCCCGGATGGCCCGGCTGGTCGAGGACGCGCAGAACGGCAAGGCCGAGGTCCAGCGCCTCGCCGACCGGATCTCGGCGGTCTTCGTTCCGGTGGTCCTGCTGCTCGCCCTCGGCACCTGGGCCACCTGGCTGCTGATCACCGACGATCCCACCGCCGCCTTCACCGCCGCCGTGGCCGTCCTGATCATCGCTTGCCCGTGCGCCCTGGGCCTGGCCACCCCGACCGCGCTGATGGTCGGCACCGGCCGGGGCGCGCAGCTCGGCATCCTGATCAAGGGACCGGAGGTGCTGGAGTCCACCCGCCGCGTCGACACCGTCGTCCTGGACAAGACCGGGACCGTCACCACCGGACGGATGACCCTGGCCGGTGTGCACCCCGCCGAAGGGGTCGACGCGAACGAACTCCTGCGGCTCGCGGGCTCTTTGGAGCACGCCTCCGAGCACCCCATCGCCCGGGCCGTCGCCACCGGCGCCGCACGGCAGGTGGGCGAGCTGCCGGTTCCCGAGGGGTTCGAGAACCTCGCCGGGCTCGGCGTCCAGGGCGTGGTCGACGGGCACGCCGTCCTGGTGGGCCGCGAACAGCTGCTGGCCGACTGGTCGATCACCCTGCCCGCCCCGCTGGCGCGGGCCAAGTCGGCCGCCGAGGCCGCGGGCAGCACCGCCGTCCTCGTGGCCTGGGACGGCACCGCTCGCGGGATGCTGACCGTGGCCGACGCGGTCAAGGAGACCAGCGCCGAAGCGGTCGCCCGGCTGCGCGCCCTGGGCCTCACCCCGGTCCTGCTGACCGGCGACAACAAGGCCGTCGCCGAGACCGTGGCGCGCGAGGTCGGCATCGACGAGGTGATCGCCGAGGTGCTCCCGCAGGACAAGGTGGACGTCGTGCGCCGCCTCCAGGCGCAGGGCCGTACGGTCGCGATGGTCGGGGACGGGGTCAACGACGCGGCCGCGCTCGCCCAGGCCGACCTGGGCCTGGCCATGGGCACCGGGACGGACGCCGCCATCGAGGCGGGCGACCTGACCCTCGTACGGGGTGACCTGCGGGTGGCGGCGGACGCGATCCGGCTGTCGCGCCGGACCCTGGCCACCATCAAGGGCAACCTGTTCTGGGCCTTCGGCTACAACGTGGCGGCCCTGCCGCTGGCGGCCGCCGGACTGCTCAACCCGATGATCGCGGGGGCGGCCATGGCCTTCTCTTCGGTCTTCGTCGTGACCAACAGCCTCCGGTTGCGGTCCTTCCGCTAGTGGATCGCCTTCGCATCCTGCGCACACCTCCTTCACGGGAGACGCAGATCACAGTGATGCCAACGTAACCATCCGGGGTCGGCACGGGTCTAATGGGGCGGTGCCAGGAATGTCTTGGGGGACGTTCCACGGAGGTCTTGGGGGACGTCCACCGGCACCGGCCGGCCGGGACGCGTTCCCGCGGGAGGCTTTGAGCGGCCCTCCCGACCCGAACGGGTCCCGGCAGACACCGACGCCCCGGCTCGGGTCCCGTGGGGGGAATCCGTACCGGGGAAAGGGAAAGCGCCCCGACCGTCGACCCGTGGGGGGATCGACGGCGGGGCGCTTTTCGCATGCCTGGTGCGTTCGCCCGAGCGCGGGGCCCGGGGTCAGGGGGCCTCGGGTCAGCGGGCCTCGACGGGCACGAAGTCGCGCAGGACCTCGCCCGTGTAGATCTGGCGCGGGCGGCCGATGCGGGAACCCGGCTCCTTGATCATCTCGTGCCACTGGGCGATCCAGCCGGGGAGCCGGCCGAGCGCGAAGAGCACGGTGAACATCTCGGTCGGGAAGCCCATCGCGCGGTAGATGAGACCCGTGTAGAAGTCCACGTTCGGGTAGAGGTTGCGCGAGACGAAGTACTCGTCGGCCAGCGCGTGCTCTTCCAGCTTGAGCGCGATGTCGAGCAGCTCGTCGCTCTTGCCGAGCGCCGAGAGGACGTCGTGCGCCGCCGCCTTGATGATCTTCGCCCGGGGGTCGAAGCTCTTGTAGACGCGGTGTCCGAAGCCCATGAGGCGGACGCCGTCTTCCTTGTTCTTCACCTTGCGGATGAAGGCGTCGACGTCGCCGCCGTCGTTCTTGATGCCCTCGAGCATCTCCAGGACGGACTGGTTGGCGCCACCGTGCAGCGGACCCCACAGGGCCGAGATGCCGGCGGAGATCGAGGCGAACATGTTCGCCTGCGAGGAGCCGACCAGACGCACGGTGGAGGTCGAGCAGTTCTGCTCGTGGTCCGCGTGCAGGATCAGCAGCTTGTCGAGCGCCGAGACCACGACCGGGTCCAGGTCGTACTCCTGGGCCGGCACGGAGAACGTCATGCGCAGGAAGTTCTCGACGTAGCCGAGGTCGTTGCGCGGGTAGACCACCGGGTGGCCGACCGACTTCTTGTACGCGTAGGCCGCGATCGTCGGGAGCTTGGCCAGCAGGCGGATCGTCGAGAGGTGGCGCTGCTTCTCGTCGAACGGGTTGTGGCTGTCCTGGTAGAACGTCGACAGCGCGCTGACCACGGAGGACAGCATCGCCATCGGGTGCGCGTCACGCGGGAAGCCGTCGTAGAAGCGCTTCACGTCCTCGTGGAGCAGCGTGTGCTGGGTGATCTCGTTGCGGAACGACGCGAGCTGGTCGACGGTCGGCAGCTCCCCGTTGATCAGCAGGTACGCGACCTCGATGAAGGTCGAGCGCTCGGCCAGCTGCTCGATCGGGTAGCCGCGGTAGCGCAGGATGCCCTGCTCACCGTCGAGGTAGGTAATCGCGGACTTGTAGGCCGCGGTGTTGCCGTAGCCGCTGTCCAGAGTGACGAGCCCGGTCTGGGCCCTCAGCTTCGAGATGTCGAAGCCCTGGTCACCGACGGTGCTCTCGACCACCGGGTAGGTGTATTCACCGTCCGCGTACCGGAGTACTACAGAGTTGTCGCTCACGTCATCCCTCACCGACGTAGTGCCTCTTCTTCGAGGTGCCCTGACTGCCTCTACCTTCCCCCATTTGGCGCAGGAGAGTGCACTCGGGGTCGGCCTTTGGTGCTTTCGACGGCACTGAGTGCCGTCAAGCTGCTCATCCTGCCTCCTCCACACCGGTGGTGGAACCCCAAATGATCGATCATTTAGGTGATGTTTCCCACCGGTATCCGGCCGGACAGCCTGGCTGCGACCGCCGTGTACCTCCTGCCTGCGGAAACGGTACGCACCGCCTGGCCGAGGGCCTTGCGGGACCCGACGAGGACGACGAGTTTCTTCGCCCTGGTCACCGCCGTGTAGAGAAGATTTCGCTGGAGCATCATCCAAGCCCCGGTCGTGACCGGGATCACGACGGCGGGATATTCACTCCCCTGGGAGCGGTGGATGGTGACGGCGTAGGCGTGCGACAGCTCGTCGAGCTCCGAGAACTCGTAGCCGATCTCCTCGTCCTCCTCCGTCCGTACCGTCAGGCGCTGTTCGTCCAGGTCGAGGCCGGTGACGACGCCGACCGTGCCGTTGAAGACGCCGGCCGCGCCCTTCTCGTAGTTGTTCCGGATCTGGGTGACCTTGTCGCCCACCCGGAAGACGCGGCCGCCGAACCGCTTCTCGGGCAGGTTCGGCCGGGCCGGCGTCATGGCCTGCTGGAGCAGGCCGTTGAGGTGGCCGGCGCCGGCGGGGCCGCGGTGCATGGGCGCGAGCACCTGGACGTCCCGGCGCGGGTCGAGCCCGAACCTGGCCGGAATCCGCCGGGCCGCCACGTCCACCGCGAGCGTGCCCGCCGCCTCGGTGTCCTCCTCGGGGAAGAGGAAGAAGTCCGGCAGCCCGTCGGTGAGGGGCGGCAGGCCGGTGTTGATCCGGTGGGCGTTGGTGACCACGCCCGACTGCTGCGCCTGCCGGAAGATCCGGGTCAGCCGGACCGCGGGGACCGGGCCGCCCTCGGCCAGCAGGTCGCGCAGCACCTCCCCGGCGCCGACCGAGGGCAGCTGGTCCACGTCCCCGACGAGCAGCAGGTGGGCCCCCGGCGCCACCGCCTTGACCAGTTTGTTGGCCAGCAGCAGGTCCAGCATCGAGGCCTCGTCGACCACGACCAGGTCCGCGTCCAGGGGCCGGTCCCGGTCGTACGCCGCGTCCCCGCCGGGCTTGAGTTCCAGCAGCCGGTGCACCGTGGAGGCCTCGGCCCCGGTGAGCTCGGCCAGCCGCTTCGCCGCCCGGCCGGTGGGGGCGGCGAGCACCACCTTGGCCTTCCTGGCCCGGGCCAGCTCGACGACGGAGCGCACGGTGAAGGACTTCCCGCAGCCGGGACCGCCGGTCATCACGGCGACCTTGCGGGTCAGCGCGAGCCGGACCGCATCCCGCTGCTCGGGGGCGAGGGTGGCGCCGGTCCGCCCGGCGAGCCAGCCCAGCGCCTTGTCCCAGTCCACCTCCTGGAACCCCGCCAGCCGGTCCTCCTCGGCGTGCAGCAGCCGCCGTACCTGCCCGGCCAGCGACAGCTCGGCGCGGTGGAAGGGCACCAGGTACACGGCGGTCAGCGGATCCGGCCCGCCCTGGGGGTCGGGCACGGCCTCCCGTACGACGCCGTCGGGGTCGGCGGCCAGTTCGGCCAGGCAGTCGATGACCAGCCCGGTGTCCACCTGGAGCAGCTTGACCCCGTCGGCGATGAGCCGGTCCTCGGGCAGGAAGCAGTGCCCCTGGTCGGCGGACTGGGACAGGGCGTACTGGAGCCCGGCCTTGACCCGCTCGGGGCTGTCGTGCGGGATGCCGACGGCCTGGGCGATGCGGTCGGCGGTGAGGAAGCCGATGCCCCACACGTCGGCGGCGAGGCGGTAGGGCTGGTTCTTCACCACCGAGATGGAGGCGTCGCCGTACTTCTTGTAGATGCGCACCGCGATGGAGGTGGAGACGCCCACGCCCTGGAGGAAGACCATGACCTCCTTGATGGCCTTCTGCTCCTCCCAGGCGGCGCCGATCAGCCTGGTCCGCTTGGGGCCGAGCCCGGGCACCTCGATCAGCCGCTTCGGCTCCTCCTCGATGACGTCGAGGGTGTCGGTGCCGAAGTGCTCCACGATCCGGTCGGCGATCTTCGGCCCGATGCCCTTGATCAGGCCGGAGCCGAGGTAGCGGCGGATGCCCTGGACGGTGGCGGGGAGCACGGTGGTGTAGTTCTCGACGGTGAACTGCCTGCCGTACTGGGGGTGGGAGCCCCAGCGGCCCTCCATGCGCAGGGATTCGCCGGGCTGGGCGCCCAGCAGGGAGCCGACGACGGTGAGGAGGTCGCCGCTGCCGCGGCCGGTGTCGACGCGGGCGACCGTGTACCCGCTCTCCTCGTTGGCATAGGTGATGCGCTCGAGCACCCCCTCGACCACTGCCAGTTGCACGGCCTGCGCCTGCGCCCCGTTCGTTGCCATGACCCGAAGCTACCGCCCGGCGCCGACAGCGCGTCAGGGGCTGTGGACAGCTCCGGGGAGGCCGGAGCGGGGATACCAGAAGGGGATCCGGCCTCGCGGCCGGACCCCCTCACGGTTACCCCTCCCGTGCCGGACTTCCCGATCCCCCCAGATCCCCACCCGGAAGTGCCGACGCACCATACGACCCGTGATCCCCGCGAACGGTTGCAGCGGGATCCGGAGTTTTATGTTTCCGTTACCCAACGCCCTGCCCGAGGTGCCGGTGAATCGGTACACAAGTAGCGTCTCGGGCATGAGTGAACCTTCATTCCAGGACGACGTGCTGGGCGAGCTCGGCGACGACCGGCTGAACGAGATCGCCGGGCTGCTCGGCACCGACACCGACGGGGCCCGCGACACCGTCAGGCAGACGGTGGGCGCGATGACCGGCAACCTCCAGGAGAAGGCGGCCGCCGATGACGACGACGAGGTCCGCCAGGCCGTCGCGGAGGTGGCCGAGCCGCCGCTCCAGGGCGTCGCCACGCTGGGCGGGGGGCTGCTGGGCGGCGGGCTGATGGCCGGGGTGCTCGCCAAGGTGAGCAAGCCGGTCGCCAACGCCGTCTCGAAGAAGACCGGCATCCCCGCCCCGGCCATCAGCCGGGTCATCGAGCTGGTGATCCCGGCGCTGCTGGCCGTGTTCGCCAAGCGCGCCGCCGCCGGCAAGGGCTCGGGAGCAGCGGCGGGCGCCCCGGCGCCCGGGGCCGCCCCGGCCTCCGGCGCCGCCCCGGCCTCCGGCGCCGCCCCCGGGGACAGCTCCGGCCCCGCCCCGGCAGCAGGTGACGGCTTCGATCTCGGCGACCTCCTGGGCACCATCCTCGGCGGCAGGAAGTAACCCGTTCGGGGACCCGTCCCCCTCCCGGCCGCCTAGAGTTGGCGCATGGCCGAAAGCGTGCAGCTGCGGGACCCGGAGCCGGGGGACCTGGGGTGGATCGTGCAGCGCCACGGCGCGCTGTACGCCGCCGAATACGGCTGGAACTGCGATTTCGAGGGCCAGGTCGCCCGTATCGTCGCGGACTTCGCCGAGGACCACGACCCCTACCTGGAGCGGGCGTGGATCGCCGAGCTCGACGGCCGTCCCGTCGGCTCGGTGATGTGCGTACGGGAGGACGGCGCGCCCGGCACGGCACGGCTGCGGCTGCTCCTGGTCGACCCCGGGGGCCGCGGCCGCGGCATCGGCACCCGGCTGGTCCGCGCCGTCGTCGACTTCGCCCGCTCGGTCGGCTACCGCGAGCTGGTGCTGTGGACGAACGACGTACTGACCGGTGCCCACGGGCTCTACCTGCGTGCCGGGTTCACCCTGATCGCGGAGCGCCCGCACCGCTCGTTCGGAGTGAGCCTGACGGGACAGGAATGGCGGCTGCCGCTCCAGGAGTCCCGGCCGCGGTGAGCGCGCCCCGTGAGGGGGCCAGCGAGGTCAGGGCCACGCCGCCGACCAGGAGTACGGCCGCCAGCCAGCGCAGCCCCGACACGGACTCCCCGAGGACCAGGGCCGCGGAGGACATCCCGAACACCGGGACCAGCAGGGAGAAGGGCGCCACCGAGGACGCCGGGTAGCGGCGCAGCAGGTAGCCCCAGGCGCCGAAACCGAAGACGGTGGACACCCAGGCCACGTAACCGATCACGGCCGCCCCGGACCAGTCCAGGGCGCGCAGCGCGGCCAGGTCCCGCTCGGGGCCCTCCAGCAGCAGCGAGAGCGCGAACAGCGGCAGCACCGGCACCGTGCACACCCACACCATGAAGTTCAGCGCGTCGGGCGGGGACGCCTTGCGGGTCAGTACGTTGGACACGCCCCAGCAGGCGGCGGCCGCGACGACCAGGGTGAAGCCGAGCACCGGCCCGGACGTCCCGCCGTCCACGGCGGCCACCGCGATCCCGGCGAGCGCCACCACCATCCCGGCCAGCCGCAGCGGGCCGGGCCGTTCGCGCAGGACGACCGCGGCGAGGACGGCGGTGAAGACGGCCTGGGCCTGGAGCACGAGCGAGGACAGCCCGGCCGGCATCCCGGCGGCCATGCCGGTGAAGAGCAGGCCGAACTTGGCGATGCCGAGGGCCAGGCCGACCCCCAGGATCCACTTCCAGGCGACCTTGGGGGGCCCGACGAAGAACACCGCGGGCAGGGCGGCGACGAGGAAGCGCAGGGCGGAGAGCAGCAGCGGCGGGACGTGGTCGAGACCGATCTCGATGACGACGAAGTTGAAGCCCCAGACGGCGGCGACGAGCACGGCGAGTGCGGTGTGTACGGGACGCATGCTCCGAGCATCGGCGCTATGATCGTGTAGCACCAGCGCGGATGTCTTCCGGGATGGATGAAGCGTTGCTTACGCCTGACCGCCGGTGCCACGATGGGGGGATGCTCGATCTCGCCCGGTTGCGCGCCCTGCACGCCGTCTCCGTCCACGGGTCGGTCGCGGGCGCCGCCGCCGCCCTCGGCTACACCCCCTCCGCGGTCTCCCAGCAGATCTCCAAGCTGGAGCGGGAGACCCGCACCACCCTGCTCGAACGGCGCGGGCGGGGGGTCGCGCTGACCGAGGAGGCCCGCCATCTGGCCGACACCGCCCAGGAGTTGCTGGCGATCGTGGAGCGCGCCGAGACCACGCTGGAGGAGCGGCGCGGTCAGCCCAGCGGGCTGCTGACGGTGGCCGCGTTCGCCTCGGCGGCGCGCGGGCTGCTGCCGGGGGTGCTCGCCGAGCTGGCCCGCCGCCATCCGGCGCTCGACGTGCGCCTCACGGAGGTGGACCCGCACCTGTCGGTGGACCTGGTGGCCCGGGGCGTCACCGATCTGGCGGTGGCCCACGACTGGGACATCGCCCCGCTGCCGGCCCCCGAGGGGGTCGAACAGGCGGTGATCGGGGACGACCTGTGCGAGCTGGTGGTACCGGCCGGGCACCCCTTCACCAGGCGGGAGGTCATCCGGCGGGCTGACCTCGGCGGGCAGCGCTGGGTGTGCCAGCCGCCGGGACGGGTCTGCCACGACTGGCTGGTGCGGACCCTGCGCACGGCCGGCCTCGAGCCCGACATCGCGCACGTGGCGGAGGAGAACCACACCATCGTCGCCCTGGTCGCGGCGGGGCTCGGGGTGGCCGTGGTCCCCCGGCTGGGCACCGGTGCTCTGCCGCCGGGCGCGGTGGCCGTCCCGCTGGAGCCCGGCCCGGTGCGCCGGCTGTACGCGCTGTGGCGGACGGGGGCGGCGCGCCGCCCGGCGATCACCGAGGCCGTACGGACCCTGCAGGAGCACTGGGCGCCGTCGGCGGCTCATCCGGGGGAACCCCCGAGTGTCCGTCACCCCGCGGGCCCGCCCCCGCAGTAGGGTCCGGCGGGTGCCGAACCACGCCTCCCGCCGGAACCTGCTCGCCGCGGCCGCCATGGCCGCCGTCGCGGGCGCCGGGGCCGTCGCCGCCTCCGCGGGCGGCCACCGCACCCCCGACGACGGGCGGGCCCCCGGCCGTGCCCCGGTGCGGTCCGTGCGCCGCCTGCTGGACCGGATGGACCTCGAGGAGAAGGTGGGGCAGCTCTTCGTCTCCCGCGCCTACGGGCACGCGGCGACCGAGCCCGACGCGGCGGACGCGGCCAAGAACCTCGAGCTGTTCGGCGTGCGCACGGCGGCCGAGCTGGTCGCCCGCTACCACCTCGGCGGGATCATCTACTTCGCCTGGGCCCACAACACCCGTACCCCGCACCAGATCGCATCGCTCTCGGCCGGCCTGCAGCAGGCGGCCCTCGCCTCCGGCTCCGGGATCCCGCTGCTGCTCTCCACCGACCAGGAGCACGGCGCCGTCGCCCGCATCGGCAAGCCGGCGACCCTGCTCCCCGGGGCGATGGCGCTCGGCGCGCAGCACCGCGCCACCGGCTCCACCGCCGACGCGCGCCTCGCCGCGCGCATCGCGGGCGCCGAGCTGGCGGCCATGGGCATCCGGCAGGACTACGCGCCGGTGGCGGACGTCAACGTGGATCCGGCCAATCCGGTGATCGGCGTACGGTCCTTCGGCGCCGACCCCGGTGCGGTGGCGCGGCTCGTCGCCGCCCAGGTGCGCGGTTACCAGCAGGCCGGGGTCGCGGCCACCGCGAAGCACTTCCCGGGCCACGGGGACACCGCCACCGACAGCCATGTCGGGCTGCCGGTGATGCGGCACAGCCGGGCCCAGTGGGAGGAGCTGGACGAGCCGCCGTTCCGGGCCGCGGTGGAGGCGGGCGTGGACGCGATCATGACGGCGCACATCGTCTTCCCCGCCCTGGACCCCTCCGGGGATCCGGCGACCCTGTCCCGGCCGATCGTGACCGGCATCCTGCGCGAACGCCTGGGCTTCCGGGGGGTGGTGGTCACCGACGCACTCGACATGGCCGGGGTGCGCCAGAAGTACGGGGACGACCGGGTACCGGTCCTGGCCCTGCTGGCGGGCTGTGACCAGCTGCTCAACCCGCCGGACTTGGGGCTCGCGTACCGCAGCGTGCTGGCGGCCGTGGAGAGCGGCGAGCTGACGCGGGAGCGGATCGACGCGTCGGTGCTGCGGATCCTGGAACTCAAGGCGCGCCGGGGCCTGTTCGAAGGACATCCCGGGGCCGGGGAGGTGGACGCCACCGTGGGCACCCCGGAGCACCGCGCGGCGGCCGACGCGATCGCGGCCCGTACGACGACCGTCCTGGCCAATCCCGCCGGGCTGCTCCCCCTGGACGCGGCGGCTGCCCCGCGGCTGCTGGTCACCGGAGCGGACCCGGCCTCCCCCAGCGGCACCACGGGTCCCCCGACGGCCGTCCTGGCCCGGGAGCTGACCGCGCTGGGCTGCCGGGCCACGGCCCTGCCCCCGGCCCGCGCGGCGGCCGCGGCGCCCGGCCACGCGGCGGTGCTGGTGTGCACGTACAACGTGGCCGAGGGGGACGATCCGCAGCGCGCCCTGGTGGCCGGGCTGCTGGCGACCGGGGTGCCGGTCGTCGCGCTGGCGATCCGCAATCCGTACGACGCGGCCCGGCTGCCGGCCTGTGCGGCGGAGGTGGCGACGTACTCCTGGACGGACGTGGAGATGCGGGCGGCCGCCCGGGTGCTCACCGGTGCGGTGAGGCCGGCCGGCCGCCTGCCGGTCCCGGTTCCCGGCCGGTACCCGCTGGGCCACGGGGTGACGTACTAGACGCAGGTGCGTCCCGGCGCCCGCCCCGCGGCCCGCGGTCCGGATGGCAAGCGGAACTACGGCCGCAGCTGCGGCTCGCGCTCCAGGTCGCGCTGGTCGAGCTGCGCGTCGGGCGCGGCCAGCGGGGCCGCCTTCGCCTCGTCGGCGATCGCGGCGGCCGGGGCCACCCCGGCCCACTGGAGGATCTTCGCGGTCGCGAGGGCCTTCTCGCCGTCGAGCAGCTTGGCGACGTTGGCCCCGTGGTTGGCGCCCGGTGCGATCATCACGTGGCTGTCGCGCGCCCCGTAGCCGATACGGAACGGCTCGGCGCCCCACGGGTCGTTCTGCCCGTACACGAACAGCATCTGGTTCGCGTGGTCGCGCACCCAGGTGTCGATGTCCTTCATGGCTCCCGGCTGGAAGGTCATGGGGATGTCGCGGGGCACGAAGTTGCGCGGCGGCTGGTAGCCGTAGCGGCTCAGGTTGCCCAGGTGGGGCTGCTTGATGTCGGGCGAGCCGAGCTGCGTGCCCGCCTGGTAGTAGTACGGCGTGTACGTGGTCAGGCCCTGGTCGGCGTAGGCGGAGAAGCCCGAGATCGCGTCGACGGTGTCCCAGATCTCCTGGTCGCTCGCGGTGGCGGCGGCCGGGATGGAGGCGCAGTCGGCGAGCAGGCTGTACTGCCAGAAGGCCCACACGTAGTCGAGGACGACGGCCTCGTAGGCCTTGTCGAGGGAGCCGACGGTGGTGAAGGTCCAGCCGTTCTCGGCGGCGGCGGCCGCGTACTTGGCCTCCAGCGGCTCGCGGCGCACGAGCGCCTCGCGCTGCACCGCGTTCAGCTTGTCGCGGCACTCCTTGGTGCCGACCTTGCTGAAGAACCGGTCGTAGGCCGAGTCCTCGCCGTTGACGACGTCGTTGGGCGCGACGTAGGCGACGACACCGTCCATGTCGCGCGGGTAGAAGCGCTCGTAGTACGTCGCCGTCATGCCGCCCTTGCTGCCGCCCGTGGCCAGCCAGTTCTTGGTGTAGATCTTCTTCAGGGCGCCGAAGATGCGGTGCTGGTCGCTGGCGGCCTGCCAGATGTCCAGGTTCGCCCAGTTGGCCGGGTCGGGCCGGGAGGGCGTGAAGAACCGATACTCCATGGACACCTGGTTGCCGTCGACGATGGTCGTCGGCTCACTGCGGCGCGGGTTGGTGTTGACGTTGTAGCCCGAGGTGAAGAACACCGTCGGGCGCGAGACGTCCTTGTGCAGCAGGGTCAGGCGCTGCTTGAAGGTGCCCTTCCACGGCTTCCGGTGGTCGACCGGCTGCTCGTAGTTCAGTACGAAGAAGCGGTAGCCGGGGTACGGCTTCTCCTCTATCAGGCTCATGCCGGGAATGCCGAGGATCTGGTCCTTGATGTCCGTGGCGGCCGCGGGCCCCGCGGCGGTGGCCGCTTGTGCCGTGGAGCCGGCCGCGCCCATGGTGCCGATCAGCACCACGAGCGACAGCAGCCATCCGAGCGTCTTGCGCATTCACCCTCCCCTTGAGTTCACTTCGGTCGCGGTGAACCTAGCGGGGTGAAGACGCCGCTGAACAGACCTAGTTGGGCCGGTCCCTCAACAAAGGATCCAGCCGGATTCGGCCGGCCCGGCCCCCACGCTCCCCTTTACATACACGCAGCGGCCGATGGCGCCCACGGTGACGGGACCGGCGTAACGGGTGAATCGCCCGATGTCGCGGATCGGCGCACCGCCGCGGCCCTGGATGCTCACGGCCATCTCCCGCCGCTCGCCGGGGACCCGGGCCACGGTGACCGCACACGCCCGGGTGCGGCTCTTGTAGACGCGCACTTCGCCCGCCGCGAGCGGAAGCGTCCCGGCCAGCCGGCCGGCGCAGCCGCCGGCGGCCGCCCGCTCGCGCTGCTCTCCCGGCTCCTCCTGCGCCGCCTGCGCGGGCGGGGCCGCGAACAGCCCGCCGACGCAGAGCCACAGCGCGGCCGTGAACACCCCGAGGGGCACGGCCCACCGGCCGCGCCCCCGCCACCCCCTCGACCCCTGCAACACCCGGTCCCCCGATCGCTCGTACGCACGTGATGCGCACGTACGTACGACACACGGAACCCCGGGAAGGTTGTGGCGCGTCCCCCGTCGCCCGTAAGGGTGCATCCTCAACCCCCGGGCGGGAGAACGGGAGTTCACGACCGGACGGGAGATTACGCTGTGTCACCCACTCCCGCCCTCCGTAGCCGTGAAAGGCACCCACGTGACGAACGACCTGCTCGACCGCAAGCTGGAGCGCTCCTTCAACCGCCTCGACGCGGACGGGAGCGGTGCGATCGACGCGACGGACATCATCGCGCTCGGCTCCCGGCTGCTGACGGCCCTGGGCGAGCCCGACGACTCGCCCAAGGCCGACGCGGTGATGAAGGGGATCGCCGACTTCTGGCAGGACCTCTTCACCGAGCTGGACCTCGACCGGGACGGCAAGGTCACGCCCGAGGAGTACAAGGTGGGCATGACCCGGCTGTACGGGCAGGGCGGTCCCGCCTACGACCGCTCGTTCCGGCCGATGATGCAGGCGATCCTCACGGTCGTCGACACCGACGGCGACGGGCGGATCAGCCCGCAGGAGTTCCACCGGGCCCAGGAGGCCTTCGACACGGAGCTGAGCCCCGCCGACGCCGAGGCGCTGTTCCAGCGGATCGACGCCAACGGGGACGGCACCCTCACGGTGGACGAACTCCTCGACGCCGTGCGGGACTACTACACCGGCACCGATGCGGACGCCCCCGGCAACCTGTTCTTCGGCGAGCTCTGACCCGCTCGGCGGCCGGCGCCGGCGCGCCCGTGCGCCGGGCGCCGGAGTGCTCGGCCGCCTGCGCCGGCGCGCCCGTCCGTCAGCCGCCGGAACGCTCGGCCGTCAGGCGGCGGCGCGCTCGTCCTCGCCGATGAAAGTGCGCCACAGCTCGGCGTACCGGCCGCCGCGCGCCAGGAGTTCGGCGTGCGGCCCGTCCTCGACGACCCGGCCGCGGTCCATGACCACGACCCGGTCGGCGCGGGCCGCGGTGGTCAGCCGGTGGGCCACCACCAGCGTGGTGCGCTTGCCGGCGAGCCGGTCGGTGGCCTGGTTGACCTGGGCCTCGGTGGCCAGGTCCAGGGCGGCGGTGGCCTCGTCGAGCAGCAGCACGTCCGGGTCGACCAGTTCGGCCCGGGCCAGTGCGATCAGCTGGCGCTGCCCGGCGGAGAGGTTGCGTCCGCGCTCGGCCACCGCGTGCAGGTACCCGCCGTCGAGCGTGGCGATCATCTCGTGGGCGCCGACCGCGCGGGCGGCGGCCTCCACCTCGGCGTCCTGTGCGTCGGGCCGCCCGTAGGCGATGGCGTCGCGGACGGTCCCGGGGAAGAGGTAGGGCTCCTGGGGGACGACCCCGAGCCGGTGGCGGTACGCCGTCAGGTCGAGCTCCCGCAGATCGGCGCCGTCTGCGGTGATCCGGCCGGAGGTCGGGTCGTAGAACCGGGCCACCATCTTGACCAGCGTGGACTTGCCGGCTCCGGTCTCGCCGACGAAGGCGACGGTCTGCCCGGCGGGTATGCGCAGGCTGATGCCGGCCAGTGCCTCGCCCTTCTCGCCGCGCTCCTCGGCGGTGCCGTAGGCGAAGTGGACGTCCTCGAAGGCGATCTCGCCGCGCAGTTCGGTCAGCGCGCGGGGCTCTTGCGCGCGCGGGGTGGTGGTCGGCTCGCGCAGCAGGTCCTGGATGCGGCCGAGGGAGACGGTGGCCTGCTGGTAGCCGTCGAAGACCTGGGACAGCTGCTGGACGGGGGCGAAGAACAGGTCGATGTAGAGCAGGTACGCGACCAGCGCGCCGGTGGTGAGCGTGCCCGCCTCGACCCGGCCGGCTCCGACGATCAGCACGGCGGCGGCGGCGCCCGAGGACAGCAGCTGCACGAAGGGGAAGTAGACGGATATCAGCCACTGGCCGCGGACCCGGGCCTCGCGGTAGGAGTCGCTGCGCTCCGCGAAGCGGCGGGCGCCGGACCCCTCGCGGCGGAAGGCCTGCACGATGCGCAGTCCGGCGACGGACTCCTGGAGGTCGGCGTTGACCAGGCTGACCCGGTCGCGGGCGAGCTCGTACGCGGCGACCGACTTGCGGCGGAAGACGATCGTGCCGAGCACCAGCACGGGCAGTGTGGCGAACACGATCAGGGCGAGCCCGACGTCGAGGACGAGGAGGGCGATCAGGATGCCGAAGAAGGTGAAGACCGAGACGACGGCGGTGACGAGCCCGGTCTGCAGGAAGCTGGACAGGGCGTCCACGTCGGTGGTCATCCGGGTCATGATCTTGCCGGTCAGCTCGCGCTCGTAGTAGTCGAGGCCGAGGCGCTGGAGCTGGGCGAAGATCTTGACGCGCAGCGCGTACAGCACGCGCTCGCCGGTGCGGCCCGTCATCCGGGTCTCCGCGAACTGCGCGGCCCACTGCCCCACGACCACCGCCAGGGCGAGTGCGGCGGCGGCCCAGACCGCGCCGAGGGCGGCTTTCTCCACGCCCTGGTCGATGCCGTGCCGGATCAGGATCGGCAGGAGCAGTCCGGAGCCCGCGTCGACCGCGACGAGGCCGAGGCTGATCGCGAGCGGCGCCCAGAACCCGCGGAGCAGGCGGCGCAGGCCGTAGCTCTCCTCGGCGGACGCGGCGCGGCCCTCGTCCACGTCGGGCTCGTCGTCGGCGGGCGGCAGGGCGGCGACCTGCGCGAGCAGCTCGGGGGTGGCCGGCATCCCGGGGACGGCGGCGGAGGCGGCGGCGTTGTCGGACTCCTCCTGGCGCCTCCAGAGCTCGGGGGTGATCCCGCCCGAGACGCGGCGCTTGGCGCTGACGGGCTCGGCGTCGATCTCGGCCTCGAGCTCGATGTCCCGCTCGATGTCGCGTTCGAACTCGGCCATCGGCAGGGCGTCGCGGGTCCGCGGCGAGCCGGCGCCGAGCGCGTCGGGGTCGGTCAGGAGCCTGCGGTAGAGGGCGGAGCGGCGCTCCAGCTCCTCGTGGGTGCCGATGTCGGAGAGCCTGCCGCGGTCGAGTACGGCGATCCGGTCGGCCAGCGCGAGCGTGGAGCGGCGGTGGGCGATCAGCAGGGTGGTCCGGCCCGCCATGACGGAGCGCAGCGCCTCGTGGATCTCGTGCTCGACGCGGGCGTCCACCGCCGAGGTGGCGTCGTCGAGGAGGAGCAGGCGGGGGTCGGTGAGGATGGCCCGGGCGAGCGCGACGCGCTGGCGCTGGCCGCCGGAGAGGGTGAGCCCCTGTTCGCCGACCTTGGTGTCGTACCCGGCGGGCAGGGCCTGGATGAACCCGTGGGCCTGGGCGGCGCGCGCGGCGGCCTCGATCTGCTCGTCGGTGGCGTCGGGGTGCCCGTAGGCGATGTTGGCGCGCAGGGTGTCGGAGAACAGGAACGAGTCCTCCGGCACCAGTCCGATGGCGGCGCGCAGGGACGCGTACGTCAGCTCGCGCACGTCGTGCCCGCCGACGCGCACGGATCCGCCGTCGGCGTCGTAGAACCGCGGCAGGAGCAGCGAGACGGTGGACTTCCCGCTCCCGGAGGCCCCGACGACGGCGACGGTCTCCCCCTCGGCGACCGACAGCGAGAACCCGTCGAGGACGGGCCGCTCGGGGTCGTACCCGAAGCGGACCCCGTCGAAGTCGATGGTGGCGGGCACGTCGGCGGGCAGCTCGTGCGTGCCCTCCCGGATGACGGGTTCGGTGTCGATGAGCTCGAAGACGCGCTCGACGCCGGCCCGGGCCTGCTGGCCCACGGTGAGCACCATGGCGAGCATGCGGACCGGGCCGACGAGCTGGGCGAGGTAGGTGGAGAAGGCGACGAAGGTGCCGAGGGTGACCTGGCCCCGGGTGGCCATCCAGCCGCCGAGCGCCAGCATGGCGACCTGGCCGAGGGCCGGTACGGCCTGGAGGGCGGGGGTGTAGCGCGAGTTGAGCCGGATGGTGCGCATCCGGCCGGCGAACAGCCGCCGTCCGGCGGTGCGCAGCTTGGTGGTCTCCTGCTCCTCCTGGCCGAAGCCCTTGACGACGCGGACGCCGGTCACGGCGCCGTCGACGACGCTCGCGACGGCGGCGGCCTGGCCCTGGGCGTACCAGGTGGCGGGGAAGAGCTTCTTGCGGCTTCGCTTGGCGATGAACCAGAGGGCGGGGGCCATCAGCAGCGCGACGAGGGTCAGCAGCGGCGACAGCGCCAGCATGATCCCGAGGGATATGCCGAACAGGAGGAAGTTCCCGATGGTCATCGGGAGCATGAAGAGCAGGCCCTGGATCAGCTGGAGGTCACTGGTGGCCCGCCCGACGACCTGCCCGGTGGACAGCTCGTCCTGCCGCCGCCCGTCGAGGCGGGCGATGGTGTGGAACATGTCGGTGCGCAGGTCGTGCTGGACGTCGAGGGCGAGCCGCCCGCCGTAGTACCTGCGGATGTAGGTCAGCAGGTAGACGAGGACGGCCGCGCCTATGAGCATCCCGGCCCACGGCCCCATGGGCTTGCTGTGGTCCCCGATGACGTCGTCGATGATCACCCTGGTGACGAGCGGCACGAGCGCCATGACGGCCATACCGGCCAGCGAGGACCCGAGCGCGAGCAGCACGTTGAGCTTGTACCGCCAGGTGTAGGCCGCCAGCCGCTTGCCCCAGCCCTGTTTTTCCCCAGCCGCCGTCACGTGGTGCCTCCCCGTTCGTCCTGTCCTGCCGGAAGCGCCAACGCCCCGACCGGCGGATTTCATCCCACCGCAACAATCGCACCGGAGTCCGTGCGGGGCCCGTGGGCCGCATCCGGTCAGGGGACCGGGGGCCGCAGCCGATCAGGCCACCGAGGGCCGCAGCCTTCCCCCTTACGTGTGGGTCGGGGCGAACATCTTGAGGGTGGTGGGGAGGATCACGACCGAAGGGCCGGGGGTGGTGAGGGCCTTGTTGAGGTCCGCCGTGAGGGTGTCCGGGGTGGTGGTGGTCGCCGGGATGTCGAAAGAGGCCGCCAGGGCGGCGAAGTCGGGGCGGGTGAGCTCCGTGCCGGTGGCCCGGCCGAAGGAGTCGGCCATGTACGCGCGCAGGATGCCGTAGCCGCCGTCGTCCACGATCAGCCAGGTGACGTCCAGGTCGTGCTGGCGCGCCGTGGCCAGCTCGGCGAGGGAGTACATCGCGCCGCCGTCGCCGGAGACCGCCAGGACCGGGGTGCCCGGCTCCGCGACGGCCGCGCCGAGGGCCGCCGGGAAGGCGTAGCCGAGGCCGCCCGCGCCCTGGGCCGAGTGCATGGTGTTGGGGTGCTTGGCGTCGAAGGCCGACCAGGCCCAGTAGGACAGGATCGTCATGTCCCAGAAGGACGGCGAGCGGGCGGGGAGCGCTGCGCGGATCGAGGCCAACAGCTGTTGTTCCAGGGCCACGTCCTGGGTGGACAGGCGGTCCGCGATCGCGTCCAGGACCATCTTCACCCGGTCCGGAGCGTAGGGGTCCGCGCGTTCGGACACCGTCTCCAGCAGGGCCTGGAGGGCGAGGCGGGCGTCCGCGTGGATGCCCAGGGCGGGGCGGTTGGACTCCAGCTTCCCGAGGTCCGCCTCGATCTGGATGATCCGGCCGGTGGGGATGAACGTGTGGTAGTTCGAGGACAGCTCGCCCAGGCCCGAGCCCACCACGAGCAGGACGTCCGCGTCCTCCAGGAAGTCGGTCATGTGGCGGTCCTCCAGCCAGGACTGGAGGGAGAGCGGGTGGGTCCACGGGAAGGCGCCCTTGCCGCCGAAGGTGGTCACCACGGGGGCGTTCAGGCGTTCCGCCAGCCGGCGGAGCTTGCCCGCCGCGTCGGCGCGGATGACGCCGCCGCCCGCGATGATCACCGGACGGGCGGCCTTGGACAGCCAGTGGGCGGCGACGGCGGTGAGCTCCGGGCGCGGGGCCAGCTCGTGCGGGGTCGCGTCCATGCCCGTGACCTGCGGGATGAGCGTCTCGGCTGTCAGCACGTCCTCCGGGATCTCCACCCAGACCGGGCCGTGGGGTGCGGTCAGGGCCGATTCCCAGGCCTGCGCGACCACCGAGGGGATCTGCGAGGGAGTACGGGCCACGTGGACCGACTTGACCACGTCCCGGAAGGACGCCTGCTGGTCGCGCAGCTCGTGCAGGTGGCCCCGGCGGCCGCCGCCCAGGCCCGCCACCGGCACCTGGGAGGAGATCGCGAGGACGGGGGCGGAGGCGGCCGCCGCCTCCGCGAGCGCCGGCAGGGCCATCAGAGCGCCGGGCCCCGTCGACAGCAGCAACGGCACGGCCTCGCCCGTGATGCGGCCGTACGCGTCCGCCGCGAAGCCCGCGTTGTTCTCCGTGCGCAGCGTGACGAGGTGCAGGTCGGAGCGGCCGACCGCGTCGAAGAGGGCCAGCGCGTGCTGGCCGGGCAGCCCGAAGACGGTGGTGGCGCCCAGCCCGCGCAGCGTCTCCACGACCAGGTCCCCGCCCGTGCGGCCCGGCGGCGGGGCCAGCGCGGCGGCCGTCTGGGCCTCGGTGGGACGGAGAACCAGGTCGTGGTCGTGCGTCACGTGCTTGCGTGCCCTTCTGCGCTCGCTACTTCGCCTTCGCCGCCGCGATCTGACGGCTCATGATCGTGGTGAGCTCGTACGCGGTGTGCGAGGCCGCGACCGAGGTGATCTCCGCGTGATCGTACGCCGGAGCCACCTCCACCACGTCGGCGGAAACGAGGTTGCAGGAGGACAGTCCGCGGATGATCTCCAGGAGCTCGCGGGAGGTCATGCCGCCCGCCTCCGGGGTGCCGGTGCCGGGCGCGTGGGCCGGGTCGAGCACGTCGATGTCGATGGAGATGTAGAGCGGGCGGTCGCCGATGCGCTGGCGCAGCTGGTCGGCGACCTCGTCGGCGCCGCGGCGGTAGACGTCGGCGGAGGTGACGATGCCGAAGCCCATCTTCGCGTCGTCGTCCAGGTCCTGCTTGCCGTACAGCGGGCCGCGGGTACCGACGTGCGAGAGCGCCTCGGTGTCGAGGATGCCCTCCTCGACGGCGCGGCGGAACGGGGTGCCGTGGGTGTACTCGGCGCCGAAGTAGGTGTCCCAGGTGTCCAGGTGCGCGTCGAAGTGGAGCAGCGCGACCGGGCCGTGCTTCTTGGCGACGGAGCGCAGCAGCGGGAGGGCGATGGTGTGGTCGCCACCGAGGGTCATCAGGCGGGAGCCGGCGCCGAGCAGCTCGTCGGCCGCGGCCTCGACCGTCTCGACGGCCTCGTTGATGTTGAAGGGGTTCACGGCGATGTCGCCGGCGTCCGCGACCTGCGCGAGGGCGAAGGGGGAGGCGTCCTGGGCCGGGTTGTACGGGCGCAGCAGGCGCGAGGCCTCGCGGATCGCGTTGCCGCCGAAACGGGCGCCGGGGCGGTAGGAGACGCCGGAGTCGAAGGGCACGCCGACGACGGCGACGTCGGCGGAGCCGACCTCGTCGAGGCGCGGCAGCCGGGCGAAGGTCGCCGGGCCCGCGTAGCGCGGGATGCGGGAGGAGTCGACGGGGCCGCGCGGCTGCGTGCTCATGGGGGGTGCCCTTCTGGAGGTCCTACAAGTGCGGTCCTTCGAGCGTAAGCCGGGGCCCCGGGGCGGCGAAGTGTACGTTTCCTCCATAGAGGACCTCAGATCTATACGGAGCATCCATGGAGGCACCCCCCACCCCGCCGGTCCCCCTCGGCGCGCTGCTCCCCGACCGGGAGCTGGCCCTGCGCCACCTCGCGGGGCCGGCCGAGGCCGATGTGCACGCGGTGCACGCCTCCGAGATGGCGGACCCCTCCCCGTACCTGCTGGGCGGTGAGCTGCTGCTGACGGCGGGGTCGGCGCTGACCGACCCCGAGGCGTACGTGGCGCGGCTGGCCGGGGCCGGGGTGGCGGCGCTCGGCTTCGGCGTGGCGCCGGTGCACGAGGCGGCGCCGCCGGGCCTGGCCGAGGCGTGCGAACGGTACGGGCTGCCGCTGCTGGAGGTCCCGCCCGGGACCCCCTTCACCGCGGTGGCCCGTACGGTCTGGCGGCTGATGGCGCAGGCCCGTACGCGCGAACTGCGCCGGGTCACCGAGGCCCAGCAGGCCCTCGCGTCGGCGGCCGCCCGGCCCGATCCGGTCCCCGCCGTGCTGTCGCGCCTGGCGGCGAGCCTGGGCGGCCACGTCAGCCTGCTCCCCGCCGGGCGCTCCGCGGGCCGCCCCCTGCCGGCGGAGGCCTCCGCGGCCCTGGGCTCGCTGATCGCGCGCAGCGGGGCGCCCGACGGCCCGGCCACGGCCACCGATGCGGCGGCGGGCTGGCAGCTGGCGGCCTACGGCCTGGGCAACGGCCACGTCCTGGGCACCGCCACCCCGCGGCGCGTCCCGGGCGATCACGCCATCACCGCCATCGCGGCCGTCCTGCTGACCCTGCTCACCGCCGGCCGGCCCGCCGGGGACGAGGCCGCCGCGCTCACCCGGCTCCTCCTCGACGGCGACCCGGCGGCGGCGCTGGCCCCCGGGCCCTGGCACGTCGTGCACGCCAGCGGGTCCGGGGACCCGCGGGCCCTGGCCTCGGCGCTGGGGACCGTACTGCTGGACGCGCGCGGGGACCGCGTACGGCTCCTCACGGACCGGGAGCCCGGACCGCAGCCGGGCTGGCGCCTCGGGGTGAGCGCACCGGCCGGGCCCGCCCACCTGCCCACCGCCGAGGCGCAGGCCCGGCGGGCCCTGCGCCGGGCGGAGGCGGCCCGCACCGCGCTGGCCCGCCACACCGACGGCGGCCTGGGCGCCCTGCTGGACCCGGCCGAGGCCCGCGCCCACGCGGAGGCCCTGCTCGGCCCCCTGTCGCCCGCCCTGCGCGAAACCCTGCGGGCCTGGCTCGCCCACCACGGCAGCTGGGACCGCACGGCCGCCGCGCTGTCCGTCCACCGCAACACCGTCCGCCAGCGCATCGCCCGCGCCGCGGCCCTGCTCGACCGGGACCTGGACGACGCGGACGTGCGGATGGAGCTGTGGTTCGCCCTGCGGTCGGACTAGCCCGGGCGAACCCGCCCCCTCGGCCCGCCTGCCGCGCACAGGCCCCCGGCGCGACTCTGGACAGGAGGGACAACCCGCCGGTAACTTAATTGAGCAAGCGCTTAGACATAAGCGGCGGACTGCCGCGACCGAAGGAGGCCGGCCGTGCGCCGTACCGTTTTCAACGAGGACCACGAGGCGTTCCGCGAGACCATCCGCGCCTTCATCGAGGCCGAGGTCGTCCCCGTCTACGACGAGTGGTTCGCCGCCGGCCAGGCGCCCCGCGACTTCTACTACAAGCTCGGCGAGCTGGGCGTCTTCGGCATCAACGTGCCCGAGGAGTTCGGCGGCGCGGGCCTGGACACCCACAAGTTCGAGGCCGTCCTCTACGAGGAGACCTCCCGCGCGGGCGTCAACTTCGGCGGCTCCGGCGTGCACGTGCTGCTCGCCCTGCCGTACATCAAGATGCTCGCCACCGATGAGCAGAAGAAGCGTTACCTCCCGAAGTTCGTCTCCGGCGAGGAGATGTGGGCCCTGGCGATGACCGAGCCGGGCACCGGCTCCGACGTCGCGGGCATGAAGACCACCGCCAAGCTCTCCGAGGACGGCACCCACTACGTCCTCAACGGCGCCAAGACCTTCATCACCGGTGGCGTCCACGCCGACCGCGTGATCGTCTGCGCCCGCACCTCCGCCCCGCGCGAGGACGACCGCCGCTTCGGCATCTCGCTGTTCGCCGTGGACACCAAGTCCGAGGGCTACTCCATCGGCCGCAAGCTGGACAAGCTCGGCCTGCGCACGTCCGACACCGCCGAGCTGGCGTTCGTCGACGTGAAGGTCCCGGTCGAGGACCTGCTGGGCGAGGAGAACAAGGGCTTCTACTACCTCGGCCAGAACCTGCCCTCCGAGCGCTGGGGCATCGCCTTCGGCGCGTACGCGCAGGCCAAGGCCGCCGTCCGGTTCGCCCAGCAGTACGTGCAGGAGCGCACCGTCTTCGGCAAGCCCGTCGCGCACTTCCAGAACACCAAGTTCGAGCTGGCCGCCTGCCAGGCCGAGGTGGACGCGGCCGAGGCCGTCGCCGACCGCGCGCTGGAGGCCCTGGACGCCGGCGAGCTGACCGCTGCCGAGGCCGCTTCCGCGAAGCTGTTCTGCACCGAGGTGGCGCACCGCGTCATCGACAAGTGCCTCCAGCTGCACGGCGGCTACGGCTACATGAACGAGTACCCGATCGCCCGCCTGTACGCCGACAACCGCGTGAACCGCATCTACGGCGGCACCAGCGAGGTCATGAAGTCCATCATCGCCAAGTCCATGGGTCTGTAGGGAAGTCGGGCACTTAGCCTTCCCCCATGAACGAGGCACTGACGACGCTCCTCGATCTGCTCGACCTCGAGCAGATCGAGGAGAACATCTTCCGCGGTACCAGCCGTTCGGCACTGGTACCGCGCGTGTTCGGCGGTCAGGTCGCGGCCCAGGCACTGGTCGCGGCCGGCCGCACCGTGCCCGCGGACCGCACCGCGCACTCGCTGCACTCGTACTTCCTGCGCGCCGGCGACCCCGGCGCGCCCATCGTCTACTCGGTGGACCGGATCCGCGACGGGCGCTCGTTCACCACGCGCCGGGTGGTCGCCGTCCAGCACGGGCAGCCGATCTTCCACCTCTCCGCGTCCTTCCAAACGCACGAGGAGGGCCTCGACCACCAGGCCGCCATGCCCACGGCGCCCGACCCCGAGACGCTGCCGACCGCGGCCGAGTCGCTGCCCGCGTACCGGGAGATCTTCCGCGACCCGGGCACGGTGGAGCGGCTGATCGAGGCGCGCGGCGCGGTGGACCTCCGCTACGCCACGACCCCGCCCTGGGGGAGCATCGGCGAGCCGGTGGAGCCGCGCTGCCAGGTCTGGTTCCGCACGGCCGGCAAGCTGGAGAGCGACGACCCGCTGCTGCACACCTGCCTGGCCACGTACGTCTCCGACATGACCCTGCTGGACTCGGTGCTGCTCGCGCACGGGCGCGGCGGGTGGGCGGTGGGCGACGTGGTCGGTGCCTCGCTGGACCACGCGATGTGGTTCCACCGGCCGTTCCGGGCGGACGAGTGGCTGCTGTACGACCAGGAGTCGCCGTCGGCAGCCGCCGGCCGGGGCCTGGGGCAGGCCCGCATCTGGACCCAGGACGGCCGCCTGGCCGTGACCGTCATCCAGGAGGGTGTCGTACGCGTTCCGCGCGCATGACCGGACACGCCGTCAGACCGGGGCCAGGTGAACCCGGTCCGGCGTCGGGCTCGCCCTGAACGCCTAATCCCACCAGAACGCCCAGTGCGTCGCGCTGGCCACGGCCTCCTCGGCGTAGGCGCGCACGGTGCCCGAGCCCTGCCAGACGTTGTCGGGGCAGAACGCGAAGTGCTCCGCCGCCACCGGCAGCGCCTGGGCCAGGGTGCGGGGCGGGGCCGCCACCGACAGGTGGAGTTCGTCGAAGCCGAGGGCGACGACGCGGGCGCCGAAGCGGTCTTCCCAGGAGCGCAGGACCGCGCTGAGGAGAGCGGTGTCGTTCTCGTGGTTGGTCGGTCCGAGCCAGCCCATCGCCGTGGGTACGTCGGCTCCCCGGTCCGCGCGGACCAGCGCGAGCCGCGGGGCCGCCAGGAACCCCGTCCCGATCAGCTCGTCGGCGAGGGCGCCGGCCGCGGCCTCCGGGTCCCCGCCGTGGGCCGTGGCGGAGGCCGAGGACGCCGACGAAGCCGCGGGCACCGACGAAGCCGAGGACGCCGACGCAGCCGAGGACGCCGACGGAGCCGCGGGCACCGACGAAGCCGGCGCGGCGAGCCCCGGCCAGTCACGGCCGAAGGGGGCGATGAGCTCCTCGCCCTCCGCACCCTCCTCCGGGTCGGGCACCACGGCGTTCCAGAACGCGCGCAGGACCGGCTCCGCGTGGTGGTCGCCCGGGTCGGACATCCGCTCGGGAGCCAGCCCCCTGGTCCGCCACCACTCCTCCAGGCCGCGCCGCTCCCCCAGCAGGACCGCCTGGAAACCCGCGGCGGCAAGGGCCGGGTGGCCGCGGTACGAGGCCAGCGCACCGGCGCCCACGGGCCCGTCGGACATCCACAGCAGGGGCTCCGGCCGGGCCCGCCGCAGCAGGCGGCGCCGGACGGGCCGGGTGACCGGGCCGCCCGCGGGCAGGCCGGGGACGGATTCCAGGGCGGTCAGCGGATCGGCATCGCTCATGACGGCGACGCTAACGCCCCCCACTGACAACACCGGGGCCCGCAACGAGCGGGCGGCCCCTACGTGTTGAGCAGTCCCGCGCGTTGAGCAGCCCCTACGCGTTGAGCGGCCCCCACGCGTTGAGCGGCCCCTACGCGTTGAGCAGTCCCGCGGCGTCCAGCAGGTACGCCACCAGCGGGTCGTAGAAACGCGGGTCGCGGACGTGGTCGTCCAGCGGGACCGCCACCTGGAGGGTGCCCTCGGCCTCGCCGAGGAAGAGCGCCGGGTCGTTGCAGTCCGCGTACCCCACCGCGTCCAGGCCCCGCTGGGCCGCGCAGCCCGCCCAGCCGTGGTCGGCGACGACCAGGTCCGGCTGCGGGCGGTCCGCTGCCGTCAGCCCGTCCAGGATCGCGGCCATCGGCTCCGGGGAATGGGTGTGCCACAGCGTCGCGCCCCGCTCCAGGACGGCGACGTCGGCGAACTGCCACACCGAGCCCTCGTCGGCCGTCAGCCCGCCCGGGATCACCACGATCTCGCAGCCCGCCGCCCGCAGCGCCGCCGCCGTGGCCCGGTGGACGTCGAGGAGCCCGCCGGGGTGCCCGGTGGCGAGCAGCACGCTCTGCCGGTCCAGCGCGGCCTTCCGCAGCCGGGCCGCCATCCGGTCCAGGCCGGCCACCGTCAGCTCCGGGTCGATGGTGTCCTGGCCGTAGCGGAACGCCGGGTCGTCCACGACCCCGCAGCGCTCCGCCATCACGGCGAGCACGTCCTGCTCGTCCGTCCAGCGGTCGCCCAACTCCAGCCCGAGCCAGTAGTGCCGGTCGCCGTTGGCGAGCTTGCGGTAGTGGGAGAGGTTGTTCTCGCGCGGCGTGGCGACCTGTCCCGCGATGCGCGTGCGGACCAGGTGGTCGACGAGTTCTGCGCGGCTGGGTACGGGCGTCGTCTCTATCGGCTTCGGCATGCGGCCCATTCTGCCGCCGCCCGGGCGGAGCCGCCGCGTCCATCCCGACGGGCGGACACGCCGGTTCACACGGTCAGCGCCCCGAACGCCCCGTGCGCGAGCCGCCGGAGCAGCGACTCCGTCGCCTCCCGACCCAGGGCGGCCAGGTGCGGGGTGGAGTTCAGCAGGCCGAAGACGGCGTGCACGGAGACCCGTACCTCCGCCTCGCCCACCTGCGGGTGCAGTTCCCGTACGACGTCGACCCACAGCTCGACGTACTGGCGCTGCAGCTGCCGGACGAGCTTGCGGTCCGTGTCGCGCAGCCGGTCGAGCTCCCGGTCGTGCAGGGTGATCAGCGCCCGGTCGTCGAGGGCGAAGTCGATGTGCCCGTCGATGAGGGAGGACAGGACCAGCGCGGGATCGCCCGCCGCTTCTTCCACCCGGCGCCGGCCGCCGGTCAGCAGCCGTTCGCTGATGCCGACCAGCAGCTCGGCCAGCATGGCGTCCTTGCCGGCGAAATGCCGGTAGAGGCCGGGGCCGCTGATGCCGACCGCCGCCCCTATTTCGTCTACTCCCACGCCGTGGAACCCACGCGCGGCGAAGAGGCGGGCGGCCTCACTGAGGATCTGCTCGCGACGGGTCGGGGCGGCCGCACTGGTGCTCATGGGAAACCATTCTAGACAGGGCCGTTAGCGCTCGTTAACCTAGGCCGTACATGCGTTAACGCTCATTAACAGCGTGCACCGAGCAAGGGAGCTCGACCGATGCAGCAGGCACCAGTGCTGACGAGCGCCGCGGACCCGGCGTCCGAGGCCTGGCGGACCAACGAGGCCGCCCACCGCGAGCTCGCCGAGGGGCTGCGGGCCCGGCTCGACGCGGCCCGGCTCGGCGGCGGGGAGAAGGCCCGCGCCCGCCACACCGCCCGCGGGAAGCTCCTCCCCCGCGACCGCGTGGACACCCTCCTGGACCCCGGGTCCCCCTTCCTGGAGCTGGCCCCGCTGGCCGCCGAGGGCATGTACGGGGGCGCGGCCCCCGCCGCGGGGGTCGTCGCGGGCATCGGCCGGGTCAGCGGCCGCGAGTGCGTGATCGTCGCGAACGACGCCACCGTCAAGGGCGGCACGTACTACCCGATGACGGTCAAGAAGCACCTGCGCGCCCAGGAGGTGGCGCTGGAGAACCGTCTCCCCTGCCTCTACCTGGTCGACTCGGGCGGCGCCTTCCTGCCCATGCAGGACGAGGTCTTCCCCGACCGGGAGCACTTCGGCCGCATCTTCTACAACCAGGCCCGCATGTCGGGCGCCGGCATCCCGCAGATCGCGGCCGTCCTCGGCTCCTGCACGGCGGGCGGCGCGTACGTACCCGCCATGAGCGACGAGGCCGTCATCGTCCGCAACCAGGGCACGATCTTCCTCGGCGGCCCGCCGCTGGTGAAGGCCGCCACCGGCGAGGTGGTCACGGCCGAGGAGCTCGGCGGCGGCGAGGTCCACTCCCGCATCTCCGGCGTGACCGACCACCTCGCGGAGGACGACGCGCACGCGCTGCGGATCGTACGGAACATCGTGGCGACCCTGCCCGAGCGCGGGGCCCTGCCCTGGTCGGTGGAGGCGCCGGAAGAGCCGAAGGTGGACCCGTCCGGGCTGTACGGCGCGGTCCCCGTCGACTCGCGCACCCCCTACGACGCCCGCGAGATCATCGCGCGGATCGTGGACGGGTCCCGCTTCCAGGAGTTCAAGTCGGAGTTCGGCCAGACGCTCGTCACCGGCTTCGCGCGGATCCACGGCCACCCGGTCGGGATCATCGCCAACAACGGCATCCTGTTCGCCGAATCCGCCCAGAAGGGCGCGCACTTCATCGAGCTGTGCGACCAGCGCGGCATCCCGCTCCTGTTCCTCCAGAACATCTCGGGCTTCATGGTCGGCCGCGACTACGAGGCGGGCGGCATCGCCAAGCACGGCGCCAAGATGGTGACGGCGGTGGCCTGCGCCCGAGTGCCGAAGCTGACGGTGGTGGTCGGCGGCTCGTACGGCGCCGGCAACTACTCGATGTGCGGCCGGGCGTACTCGCCGCGCTTCCTGTGGATGTGGCCCAACGCAAAGATCTCCGTGATGGGCGGGGAGCAGGCGGCCTCGGTGCTGGCGACGGTCAAGCGCGACCAGATCGAGGGCGCGGGGCAGGAGTGGCCGGCCGAGGACGAGGAGGCCTTCAAGGCGCCCGTCCGCGCGCAGTACGAGGAGCAGGGCAACGCCTACTACGCCACGGCGCGGCTGTGGGACGACGGGGTCATCGACCCGCTGGAGACCCGGCAGGTGCTCGGGCTGGCCCTGACCGCGTGCGCGAACGCCCCGCTGGGCGACTCCGCTTTCGGCATCTTCCGTATGTGACGTGAGGACCTCTTCGATGTTCAGCACTGTTCTGGTCGCCAACCGGGGCGAGATCGCGGTCCGGGTCATCCGTACGCTGCGAGAGCTCGGGATGCGGTCCGTGGCCGTCTTCAGCGACGCCGACGCGGACGCGCGGCATGTACGGGAGGCCGACACGGCCGTCCGGATCGGCCCGGCGGCGGCCGCCGAGAGCTACCTGTCCGTGAAGCGGCTGCTCGACGCGGCCCGCCGCACCGGCGCCGAGGCCGTCCACCCCGGCTACGGCTTCCTCGCGGAGAACGCGGCGTTCGCGCAGGCCTGCGCCGACGCCGGGCTGGCCTTCATCGGGCCGCCCCCTTCGGCGATCTCCCTGATGGGCGACAAGATCCGGGCCAAGGAGACGGTGAAGGCGGCGGGCGTGCCCGTGGTCCCCGGCTCCTCCGGGAGCGGCCTGTCGGACGCCGAACTGGTCGCCGCCGCCGAGGAGATCGGCATGCCGGTGCTGCTGAAGCCCTCCGCGGGCGGCGGCGGCAAGGGCATGCGGCTGGTGCGCGACGCCGCCGTGCTGGCCGAGGAGATCGCGGCGGCCCGCCGCGAGGCCCGGTCCTCCTTCGGCGACGACACGCTCCTGGTCGAGCGGTGGATCGACCGCCCCCGGCACATCGAGATCCAGGTCCTCGCCGACTCCCACGGGAACGTCGTCCACCTGGGCGAGCGCGAGTGCTCCCTCCAGCGGCGCCACCAGAAGGTGATCGAGGAGGCGCCGTCGGTCCTGCTGGACGACAAGACCCGCACGGCGATGGGCGCGGCGGCGGTGGAGGCGGCCCGCTCGTGCGGGTACGTCGGCGCGGGCACGGTGGAGTTCATCGTTCCGGGCGGGGACCCGTCCTCCTACTACTTCATGGAGATGAACACCCGTCTCCAGGTCGAGCACCCGGTGACGGAGCTGATCACCGGCCTGGACCTGGTGGAGCAGCAGCTGCGGGTCGCCTCCGGACGGGCCCTGGCCTTCACCCAGGACGAGGTCCGGCTGACGGGCCACGCGATCGAGGCGCGCGTCTGCGCCGAGGATCCGTCGCGGGGGTTCCTGCCGTCCGGGGGCACGGTGCTGGCGCTGTCGGAGCCGTCGGGCGGGGCGGTCCGTACCGACTCCGGCCTGACGGCCGGGGTGCCGGTCGGATCGACGTACGACCCGATGCTGTCGAAGGTCATCGCGTACGGGCCGGACCGGGCGAGTGCGCTGCGCCTGCTGCGGGGTGCTCTGGCGGACACCGTGATCCTGGGCGTCCAGACCAACGCCGGTTTCCTGCGGAGACTGCTGGCCCACCCGGACGTGGTGTCCGGGGACCTGGACACGGGCCTGGTGGAGCGCGACCTTTCCGGGCTCCTCCCGGACGGCGTCCCGCCGGAGGTGTACGCGGCGGCTGCGCTGCTGGACATCCCCCACCCCGCTTCTTCCCGAAACCGGCCGCTGCCCGGATCCTCGCCTCACTCGCCGGCGGGGCCGGGCATGGCTGCGCCCGTGCCGGGCAGCCGAGGCGGCGGCTCCGCCGCGTGGGTGGACCCCTTCGGGGTCCCCAGCGGCTGGCGCCTGGGCGGTACCCCCGCCTGGACCGTGCACCACTTCCGCCTCCCGGGCCACGACCCGATCGCGGTCCGCACCCGCGCGGAGGCGACCGCCCCGGCCACCGGGTCCGGCTCGACCACGGAGCTCCTCCTGAGCGGCTCCACCGAGGCGAACCCGGCCTCGCCGGAGTTCGAGGCGCGGGATCTGGGGCAGGGCCCCGGCGCACCGGCCCGCGCCCGCATCGTCAGCCGCACCACCGACCACCTCACCATCGAGCTGGACGGCATCACGCACACCTTCAGCCACGCCGCCTCCCCGGAGGGGACCTGGCTCGGCCGCGACGGCGACTCCTGGCACGTCCAGCGCCACGACCCCGTCACGGCCCACGGCGCGGCAAGCGCAGGGGCCGACACCCTCGCCGCCCCCATGCCCGGCACGGTCACGGTCGTCAAGGTGGCCGTCGGGGACAAGGTGGCCGCCGGCCAGAGCCTCCTGGTCGTCGAGGCGATGAAGATGGAGCACGTCATCTCCGCCCCGCACGCCGGGACCGTCACCGAACTCGACGTCACCCCCGGCGCCACCGTGGCCATGGACCAGGTCCTGGCCGTGGTCACCGCGGACGAGGAGGAGGGCGCATGAGCGGCCTGCCCATGACCGTTCCGTCGCCCGGCCTGCCGGCCCGGGTGCGGATCCACGAGGTCGGCGCCCGTGACGGGCTGCAGAACGAGAAGACGGCCGTACCCACGGAGGTGAAGGCCGAGTTCGTCCACCGCCTCGCCGCCGCCGGCCTGACCACCATCGAGGCCACCAGCTTCGTGCACCCCAAGTGGGTGCCCCAACTGGCCGACGCCGAGCAGCTCTTCCCGCTGCTCGGCGACGTCGAGGCCGCCCTGCCCGTGCTCGTGCCCAACGAGCGGGGCCTCGACCGGGCCCTGGCCCTCGGGGCGAGCCGCATCGCCGTCTTCGGCTCCGCCACCGAGACCTTCGCCTCGCGCAACCTCAACCGCACGGTCGCCGAGTCCCTCACCATGTTCGAGCCGGTCGTGGCCCGTGCCAAGGAGGGCGGGGCGCACGTCCGCGGCTACCTCTCCATGTGCTTCGGCGACCCCTGGGAGGGGGCGGTCCCGGTCCACCAGGTGGTCCGGGTGGCCAAGGCCCTGCTGGACCTCGGCTGCGACGAGCTGAGCCTCGGCGACACCATCGGTGTCGCCACCCCCGGCCACGTCGAGGCGCTGCTCGGCGCCCTCAACGAGGAAGGCGTGCCCACCGACCGCATCGGCGTGCACTTCCACGACACCTACGGCCAGGCCCTGTCCAACACCCTCGCCGCGCTCCGGCACGGCGTGACCACGGTCGACGCCTCCGCCGGCGGCCTGGGCGGCTGCCCGTACGCGAAGAGCGCCACCGGGAACCTCGCCACGGAGGACCTGGTGTGGATGCTCGACGGCCTCGGCATCGAGACCGGGGTCGATCTGGCCGCCCTCACCGCCACGAGCGTGTGGATGGCCGAACAGCTGGGGCGACCGAGCCCCTCCCGTACCGTCCGCGCCCTCTCCCACAAGGAGTAACGAAGACATGTCCCTCGACCACCGGCTCACCCCCGAGCACGAGGAACTCCGCCGTACCGTCGAGGCGTTCGCGCACGACGTGATCGCGCCGAAGATCGGCGACCTGTACGAACGGCACGAGTTCCCGTACGAGATCGTCCGCGAGATGGGCCGCATGGGCCTGTTCGGCCTGCCCTTCCCGGAGGAGTACGGCGGCATGGGCGGCGACTACCTCGCCCTCGGCATCGCCCTGGAGGAGCTGGCCCGCGTCGACTCCTCGGTCGCCATCACCCTGGAGGCCGGGGTCTCCCTCGGCGCCATGCCGCTGTACCTGTTCGGCACCGAGGAGCAGAAGCGGGAGTGGCTGCCGAAGATGTGCTCCGGGGAGGTCCTGGGCGCCTTCGGCCTGACCGAGCCGGGCGCGGGCAGCGACGCCGGGGGCACCCGCACCACCGCCGTCCGCGAGGGCGACGAGTGGGTCATCAACGGCTCCAAGTGCTTCATCACCAACTCGGGCACGGACATCACCGGCCTGGTCACCGTCACCGCCGTGACGGGCCGCAAGGCCGACGGCCGCCCGGAGATCTCCTCGATCATCGTCCCGTCCGGCACGCCCGGCTTCACGGTCGCCGCCCCCTACTCCAAGGTCGGCTGGAACGCCTCGGACACCCGCGAGCTGTCCTTCGACGGCGTACGGGTGCCGCTCGCCAACCTGGTCGGCGAAGAGGGCCGCGGCTACGCGCAGTTCCTGCGGATCCTCGACGAGGGCCGGATCGCCATCTCCGCGCTCGCGACGGGCCTGGCCCAGGGCTGTGTGGACGAGTCGGTGAAGTACGCGAGGGAGCGCCACGCCTTCGGCAAGGCGATCGGCGACAACCAGGCCATCCAGTTCAAGCTGGCCGACATGGAGATGCGCGCCCACATGGCCCGCATCGGCTGGCGCGACGCCGCCTCGCGGCTGGTGCGCGGCGAGCCGTTCAAGAAGGAGGCGGCGATCGCCAAGCTGTACTCCTCCACGGTGGCCGTGGACAACGCCCGGGACGCCACGCAGATCCACGGCGGCTACGGGTTCATGAACGAGTACCCGGTGGCCCGTATGTGGCGGGACTCGAAGATCCTGGAGATCGGCGAGGGCACCAGCGAGGTCCAGCGCATGCTCATCGCCCGCGAACTGGGCTTCTCCGCCTAGGCATCGCACGGGTCCGCGGCGCCGTGCGCCGTGCGCCCGCATGTCGGGGGGTCCTAGAAACTTAGGGCCCCCTTACCGTTTTCAGCCAAGGTTAGGCTAACCTTCCTTCGAACGGCTCAGTGGCCGCCCGGAACGCACGAAAACGGACATCGACATGCCCAAGTCCCGAACCTCCTCCCTCACCCGCCGCGGATTCATCGCGGCCGGCGGCGCCCTCGGCCTCGTCGCGGCGCTGGCCGCGTGCGGCGGCACCGATTCGGCGAAGGGCGACGGCGGCGCGGACAAGGGCGCCGCGGCGTCGGGCGCCTGGACCTTCAAGGACGACCTCGGCCACGACGTCACCACCAAGGCCAAGCCGAAGAACATCGTCGCCTTCACCGGCACGGCCGCCGCGCTGTACGACTACGGCATCCCGGTCAAGGGCGTGTTCGGCCCGACGAAGACCGCCGACGGCAAGGCCGACGTGCAGGCCGGCTCGATGGACATCTCCAAGGTCGAGATCATCGGCAACGTCTACGACGAGTTCAACGTCGAGAAGTACGCGGCCCTGCAGCCCGACCTGCTCGTCACCAACACCTGGGACGGCAGCTACTGGTACGTGCCCGAGGCCTCCAAGGAGAAGATCCTGGGCCTGGCCCCGGCCGCCGCGATCTCCGTGGGCGGCGACGCCACGCTGGACAAGGCTCTGGAGCGCACCGCGGAGCTCGCCAAGTCCCTCGGCGCGGACATGAACGCCAAGAACACCGTCGACTCCAAGGCCCGCTTCGAGGCGGCCGCCGCCAAGGTCCGCGAGGCCACCAAGGCCAACCCGGGCATCAAGGTCCTCGTCGGCTCCGGCGCCGCCGACCTGTTCTACGTCTCCACCCCGGACACCTCGGCCGACCTGAAGTACTTCAAGTCCCTCGGCGTCGAGTTCGTCACCCCGGAGAAGCTGGACGAGGGCGGCTTCTTCGAGAGCCTCAGCTGGGAGAACGCCGGCAAGTACAAGGCCGACGTCGTCCTGCTCGACAACCGCACCGGCACCCTGCAGCCGCAGGACCTGAAGGCGAAGGCCACCTGGGCCGAGCTCCCGGCGGTCAAGGCCGGCCAGATCACCCCGCGCGTCACCGAGCCGATCTACTCGTACGCCAAGTGCGCCGCGATCCTCGAGGACCTCGCGAAGGCCATCCAGAACGCCAAGAAGGTCAGCTGACCGCGCTTCCTTCCGGCCCGATCCCAGGGGGACCCTCCGTATGACCGACACCGCGGCCGACGCCCCGGCCGCCCTGCACTTCGGGTTCTTCGCACTCGACGTGCTCCGCACGCGCCGCCTTGGCCGCTCGTTCCTACGGGTGACCTTCGGCGGCGAGTCCCTCGCGGACTTCCGCTCGGGCGGCTTCGACCAGAGCCTGTCGCTCTTCCTCCCTCCGCCCGGCCAGGAGCACACCGTGCTCCCGTCCACGGACGAGGACGACTGGTTCGCCGCCTGGCGCGGCATGCCGGACGGGGAGCGGCCGGTGATGCGCTCCTACACGGTGCGCGAACAGCGCCGCACGGCCGAGGGCGTGGACGAGCTCGACATCGACTTCGTCCTGCACGGAGACTCGGGTCCCGCCTCCCGGTGGGCGGGGCGGGCGGTCACCGGCCGCCGGATCATGGCGATCGGGCCGGTCGTCGCGCAGAACAAGTCCGTACGGTTCCAGCCACCGGCCGGCAGCGACGCGGTCTGGATGTACGCGGACGAGACCGCCCTGCCGGCCGCGGCCGCGATCCTGGAGCGGCTGCCCGCCGGGACCCGGGTCCGGGCGTGGTTCGAGGTCCCTCACCAGGACGACCGGCTCGCGCTGTCGACCCCGGCCGACGCGGAGATCACCTGGATGGTCCGCGAGGGCGACGGCCGCGACCGTACCGAGCAGGTACTGAACGCGCTGCGCGCGGCAGGACCGCTCGCCGGCCAGGCCCCGTACGTATGGCTGGCGGGCGAGGCCGGCACCGTGCGCGCGGCGCGGCGCCACTTCGTGCAGGAACGATCCGTCGACCGCCGCTCGGTGCGTTTCACCGGCTACTGGCGGCTCGGCGCGAGCGAGGAGCAGCTCCTCGCGGAGGCCTACGCAGGCCAGGCTCCCAGTGAGGACCCTGCTTCCGAGCTGTAGTCAACTCCCTTCCACCACAGGGCATTTCCGTCATGGGCCCCGGCTTTCCAGCCGGGGCCCTTTCTGTTTGGCGTGAAAGTTAGGTTAGGCTAACCTAAGTATCGATTCCCCACCCTCTCTCCCCCAGCCACCGCTGGGAGGCACTCCCACCTGCCCGGAGGAACGTTGATGCGCTCGCATCTGCTGAACGAGACGACCGCGGACCTCTACCGGCGTTCGGTCATCGAGGGCGTCGAACGCGTCGCCGCCAAACTCGCGACCACCCGGCGGCCCCACACCGGTATCCGCGTGGACGAACTCGCCCCGGTCATCAACGGGATCGACCTGGACCAGCCGCTCGAGGACCCCGCCGCCGCCCTCGACGAGCTCGAGGACGTCTACCTGCGCGACGCGGTGTACTTCCACCACCCGCGCTACCTCGGCCACCTCAACTGCCCGGTCGTCATCCCTGCGGTGCTCGGCGAGGCCGTCCTCTCGGCCGTCAACTCCTCCCTCGACACCTGGGACCAGTCCATCGGCGGCACGCTCATCGAGCGCCGCCTCATCGACTGGACCGCGCAGCGCATCGGCCTCGGCCCGGGCGCGGACGGCGTCTTCACCTCGGGCGGCAGCCAGTCCAACTTCCATGCCCTGCTGCTGGCCCGCGACGAGGCCTGCCGCATCGCCGTGAAGAAGGCCCTGGAGGAGGGGCGCGAGCTCACCAAGGCCGAACTCCTCCCGAAACTGCGGATCTTCACCTCCGAGGCGAGCCACTTCAGCGTGAAGAAGTCGGCCGCCATGCTCGGACTCGGCTACGAGGCCGTCATCGCCGTCCCCGTCGACCGGAGCCGCCGGATGGACACCGCGGTCCTGGCCCTGGAGCTCGAGCAGTGCGCCGCCGAGGGCCTGCTCCCGATGGCCGTCGTCGCCACCGCCGGCACCACCGACTTCGGGTCCATCGACCCGCTGCCCGAGATCGCCCACCTGGCCTCCGAGCACTGCGCCTGGATGCACGTGGACGCCGCCTACGGCTGCGGGCTGCTGGTCTCCCCCACCCGCCGGCACCTCCTCGACGGCATCGAGCACGCCGACTCCGTCACCGTCGACTACCACAAGTCGTTCTTCCAGCCCGTCAGCTCCAGCGCCGTGCTCGTCCGCGACCGGGCCACCCTGGCGCACGCCACGTACCACGCGGACTACCTCAACCCGCGCCGCATGGCCGAGGAACGCATCCCCAACCAGGTCGACAAGTCCATCCAGACCACGCGCCGCTTCGACGCGCTCAAGCTGTGGATGACCCTGCGCGTCATGGGCGCCGACGGCGTCGGCTCCCTCTTCGACGAGGTCGTCGACCTGGCCGCCGCCGGCTGGGACCTCATCGACGCCGACCCGCGCTACGAGGTCATCGTCAAGCCGCAGATCTCCACCCTGGTCTTCCGCTACGTCCCGCACGGCGATGTCCGGGCCGACCTGGTCGACGAGGCCAACCTGCACGCCCGCAGGGCCCTGTTCGCCTCGGGCGAGGCCGTCGTCGCCGGCACCAAGGTGGACGGGCACCACTACCTGAAGTTCACCCTCCTCAACCCGCAGACCACCACGGCCGACATCAGGGCCGTGCTCGACCTCCTCGCCGCACACGCCGAGCAGTTCCTGGGAGAATCCCTTGCCGTCCACCGCTGAGCCCCACGACTTCATCGGCATCGGCCTCGGTCCCTTCAACCTGGGACTCGCCTGCCTGACCGCCCCGATCGACGAGCTCGACGGCCTCTTCATCGAGTCGAAGCCGCACTTCGAGTGGCACGCCGGAATGTTCCTGGACGGCGCGCACCTGCAGACGCCGTTCCTGTCGGACCTGGTCACCCTCGCCGACCCGACCTCGCCCTTCTCCTTCCTGAACTACCTGAAGGACAACGACCGGCTGTACTCCTTCTACATCCGGGAGAACTTCTACCCTCTGCGGGCCGAGTACAACGACTACTGCCGCTGGGCCGCCGACCGGCTCGACAACGTGCTGTACTCCACCTCCGTCACCGAGGTCACCTACGACGAGCGGGCCGGCCTCTACGAGGTCCACACCGACCGGGGCGGCACCCACCTGGCCCGCCGCCTGGTCCTGGGCACCGGCACCCCGCCCTTCGTCCCGGACGCCTGCGCGGGCCTCGGCGGCGACTTCCTGCACAACTCCGCGTACATGCAGCACAAGCCGGAGCTCCAGAAGAAGAAATCGATCACCCTGGTCGGCTCGGGCCAGAGCGCCGCCGAGATCTACCACGACCTCCTCACCGAGATCGACGTGTACGGCTACCGGCTCAACTGGGTGACGCGCTCACCACGGTTCTTCCCGCTGGAGTACACGAAGCTGACCCTGGAGATGACCTCCCCCGAGTACGTGGACTACTTCCACGCCCTCCCCGAGGACACCCGCTACCGGCTGGAGACCCAGCAGAAGAACCTCTTCAAGGGCATCGACGGCGATCTGATCAACGCCATCTTCGACCTGCTCTACCAGAAGAAGGTCAGCATGCCGGGCCCGGTCCCGACCACCCTGCTGACCAACACCTCGCTGAACAGCGCGGCCTACGACACCACCACGGGTACCTACACCCTGGGCCTGCGCCAGGAGGAGCAGGAGCGGGACTTCTGCCTCGCCTCCGAGGGGCTGGTCCTGGCCACCGGCTACCGGTACCGGGTCCCGGAGTTCCTCGCCCCGGTGCGCGACCGGCTGAACTTCGACGGCCGCGGACGGCTGGACGCCGCCCGCAACTACAGCGTCGACACCACCGGGCGCGGGATCTACCTGCAGAACGGCACGACCCACAACCACTCCCTCACCTCGCCCGACCTGGGCATGGCCGCGTACCGCAACGCCTACATCATCGGCGAGCTCCTGGGCCGCGCCCCCTACAAGGTCGAGAAGTCCATCGCGTTCCAGCAGTTCGCAGTCCCGGAAGGCATGCCCGCATGAGCACCACCGGCTCCACCACCGAGATCCTCTACACCCGCACCGACGCGGTCCTCGGCACCTTCGCCATCCGCCCGCTGGACCCCTTCCGCGACGCGGAGCTCCTGCACGGCTGGGTCACGCACCCCAAGGCCGCGTTCTGGATGATGCAGGACGCCTCCCTGCCGGACGTCGAGCGCGCCTACATGCAGATCGCCGCGGCCGAGCACCACCAGGCCTTCATCGGCCTGCACGAGGGCCGGCCCGCCTTCCTGATGGAGACGTACGACCCGGCCCGCCTGGAGCTCGTCGGCCTGTACGACGCCCAGCCCGGCGACGTCGGCATGCACTTCCTCGTCGCTCCGGGCGAGCGGCCGCTGCACGGGTTCACCCGCGCGGTCATCACCACCGTCATGGCGGCCGTGTTCGCCGACCCGCGGACCCGGCGCGTCGTGGTCGAGCCCGACGTCCGCAACACCGCCGTGCACGCCCTGAACGAGGCGGTCGGCTTCGTGCCCGACCGCCCGGTCCGCAAGCCGGAGAAGGAAGCCCTCCTCAGCTTCTGCACCCGCGCCGGGTTCGAGGCGGCCACCGGCGTCACCGAGGAGCTCTCGATATGAACCTCGCCGACGCCGTCTCCCACCTCTCCCCCGAGCTCTGGACCCGCGCCAACCGCGCCCTGGTCCGCAAGGCCCTCGCGGAGTTCTCCCACGAGCGTCTGCTGACCCCCGAGCGCCTCGACAGCGGCCTCTACTCGGTCCTGAGCGACGACTCCTCGGTGGAGTACCGCTTCGCGGCCACGCGCCACGCCCTGGACCACTGGTCCGTGGACGAGGCGTCCATCACCCGCCACCGAGGCGGCGCCGAGCTGCCGCTGGACGCCCTCGACTTCCCCCTCGAGTTCCGCAAGTCCCTGGGCCTGAGCGCCGAGGTCCTGCCCGTCTACCTGGAGGAGATCTCCTCCACGCTGGCCGGCTCGGGCTACAAGTACAGCAAGCCGCAGATCTCCTCCGCCGTCCTCGCGAAGTCCTCCTTCCAGGACATCGAGACCGGCATGACCGAGGGCCACCCCTGCTTCGTCGCGAACAACGGCCGCCTGGGATTCGGCGTGCACGAGTACCTCTCGTACGCCCCGGAGGCGGCGAGCCCGGTCCACCTGGTGTGGGTGGCGGCCCGCAAGGACGTGTCCACCTTCACGGCGGGCGCAGGCCTGGACCACGACACGTTCCTGCGCGAGGAGCTGGGCGAGGAGACCCTCGCGGCCTTCTCCGCCACGATGACCGGCCTCGGCCTGGACCTGGCGGACTACCACCTCCTCCCGGTCCACCCCTGGCAGTGGTGGAACAAGACCACCATCACCTTCGCCGCCGAGATCGCCAACCGTCGCCTGGTCCTGCTGGGCGAGGGCACCGACGCGTACCTGGCGCAGCAGTCGATCCGGACCTTCTTCAACACCAGCGCCCCCGGAAAGCACTACGTCAAGACGGCCATCTCGGTGCTGAACATGGGCTTCATGCGGGGCCTGTCGGCCGCGTACATGGAGGCCACCCCGGCCATCAACGACTGGCTCCACCAGCTGATCGAGTCGGACCCGGTGCTGCGCTCCGTCGACTTCTCGATCATCCGCGAGCGCGCGGCGATCGGCTACCACCACCGCCAGTACGAACGCGCCACCGACCGGTACTCCCCGTACCGCAAGATGCTGGCCGCCCTGTGGCGCGAGTCGCCGGTGAACTCGCTGCGGGGCGAGGAGCGCCTGGCCACCATGGCCTCGCTCCTCCACGTGGACTCCGAGGGCCGGTCCTTCGCCGGCGCCCTGATCGCGGAATCGGGCCTGCCGCCCGCCGAGTGGCTGCGCTCCTACCTGCGGGCCTACCTGGTCCCGCTCCTGCACTGCTTCTACCGGTACGACCTCGCGTACATGCCGCACGGCGAGAACACCCTCCTCGTCATCGAGGGCGGCGTGGTGAAGCGGGCGGTCTTCAAGGACATCGCCGAGGAGATCGTGGTCATGGACCCGGACGCGGTGCTGCCGCCCGCGGTCGAGCGGGTGCGGGCGGACGTCCCGGAGGACATGAAGCTGCTGTCGGTCTTCACGGACGTCTTCGACTGCTTCTTCCGCTTCCTGGGTCCCATCCTGGCGACGGAGGGCATCTGCGAGGAGGACGCCTTCTGGAAGGCGGTCGCGGACTGCGTCCACGCGTACCAGGACTCCGTGCCGGCCCTGTCGGACCGCTTCGCGCGCTACGACCTGTTCGCCGAGGAGTTCCCGCTGTCCTGCCTGAACCGCCTCCAGCTGCGCAACAACGAGCAGATGGTCGACCTCGCCGATCCGTCCGCCGCGCTGCAGCTGGTCGGCACCCTGGAGAACCCCGTCGCGGCCTTCGCCCGGCGGTGACCGGGGCGGGGCGGGCAGCCGATACGGTCCCTCGGCCGCCCGTCCCTCCCCGCAGCACGAAGGCGTGTCCGCGAAGCCCTGGCGGGGCCCCTTCGCGGACACGCCTCGCGCGCGTCCTAGGGGCAGCTCAGCCGGGTGTCGCCCGGGTCGGTCGTGCAGGTGTCGGTGCCGGAGCCGCCGTTGGCGGTGTCGTTGCCGAAGACGCCGTCGACCGTGTTGAGCCGGTCGTCGCCGTAGTTGCCGACGAGGGTGTCGTTCCCGGTATCGCCGTTCAGCGTGTCGTTCCCGAAGCCGCCGTCGACGTTGTCGTTGCCGGGGCCGGCGTGGACGGTGTCGTTGCCGTAGCCGGGCCTGATGGTGTCGTTGCCGCTGAGGCCGCAGATCACGTCGGTGAAGTAGCCCCCGTTCAGGGTGTCCGCGCCGCTGGTGCCGATGATCGTGCAGCCGCGTGCGTTGTTGACCGTGGTGGTGGCCGTCGCGGTGTTGTTGCCGGTCACGGGGTCGCTCTGCGCGGCGCTGGCCGTGGCCCGGTCGGTCAGCGTGCCCGTGGCGCGCGGTTCGGCGACCAGGGTCACGGTGGCCGAGGCACCCGGGGCCAGGGAGCCCAGAGCGCAGGTGGCGCTGGTGGCGGTGAGGGTGCAGGTGCCCTGGCCGGGCGTGGCGGCCAGCAGGGAGCCGGGTCCGGTGAGGGTGTCGGCCAGGGTGACGCCGGTGGCCGTGGTCGCGGTGCTCGTGTTGGTCACGGTCACGGTGTAGGTGGCCTGGTCGCCGATGCTGACGGTGGTGGTCCCGGCCTTGGTGACCGACAACAGGTCCGTGGGCGGGGGCGGCGGCTCACTGCCCCCGCCGCCCAGGTAACGGGCCACGCCGCGGTTGGAGTTGAGGCTGTTGGCCTCGCCGACGACACCGGCGGCGAGGATCTTGCCGTCGGCCTGCACGGCCACGGAGGAGGCCTGGTCGGAAATGCCGCCGAAGTCGGTGGTCAGGCGGCCGTCGCCGCTGAAGTCCGGGTCCAGGCTGCCGCCGGTGTTGTACCGCGCCAGTGCGAAGTCGCTCTCGTAGAAGCCGGCCGCGACGATCCTGCCGTCCAACTGCAGCGCCACGTCCGCCGCACCGGCGTTCGCGGGGCCGAAGGAGGTGGTCAGCCTGCCGTCGCCGTCGAAGGTGGTGTCCCAGGCGCCGTTGGCGGTGAACCGGGCCAGGGCGAAGGAGTTCCCGGAGGCGCCCGCCGTGACGATCTTGCCATCGGGCTGCAGCGCCACGCCCTCGGCGCCGGCTCCGAAGCCGGTGGTCACCTTGCCGTCACCGTCGAAGGACGTGTCCAGGCCGCCGGTGGCGTGGTAGCGGGCCAGTGTGAAACCCGAGGGGGTGTGCCCGGAGGCGATGATCCTGCCGTCCGGCTGCAAAGCCAGGTCGGCAACGATCTGGCAGCAGCCGCCCCCGAAATCGGTCATGACGATGCCGTCGCCGTCGAAGGTCGTGTCCGGGCTGCCGGTGGGGGTGAGGCGTGCCAGCGTCCACCGCCCGAAGCTCCCCCCGCCGAGGACGAGCCCCCCGTTCGGCTGCACCACGACCGCCTCGGCGGTCTCGATCGCGTCGACGTCGATCTCCGTCAGCGCCCTGCCGCCGTCACCGAAGCCGGTGTCCAGGCTGCCGTCGGGGTGGTAGCGGGCCGTCGCCCACGTCCCGTAGCCGCCCCACGAGGTGGAACCCCCCACCACCACGATCTTGCCGTCGGGCTGCAGGGCCACGGCCCGGGCCTCGTCGTTGTTCACGTCGAAGTCGGTGGTGACGATGCCGTCGCCGCCGCCGAAGCTCGTGTCCAGGCTGCCGTCGGTGTTGTAGCGCACCACGACGAAGTCGACCGAGGTCTCGGAGAAGTAGCCGTCGCCGACCGTGACGATCTTCCCGTCCGGCTGGACGGCCATGCCCGTCACGTTCTCGTAGCCGGTCACGTCCGTGATGACCTTGCCGTCGCCGCTGAACGCGGGGTCCAGGTCGCCGGGGGCGGCCGATGCCACGGCGGACAGGCTCAGGGCCAGCGCCAGTGCGGCGGCGCTCACCGCGCCGATGCGCCCGGCCCGGCGCCGTGGGGAATACAGGGGCATGGGGTTATCACTCCGTCCGTCGGTTCCTGGGGCCCCACCACCTTTCTGGCGCGCCGGCGCCGAGCGGGTCACGGCCGGGCCGGGCTGCGCCCACTGGACCCCTGGTTCCACTCCCACGAGTGACGGACCGGCCCCCCGCATTGCGCAGGCGGCGCCCCGCGCGTAGGTGCCTAGGAGGTCCACGGCACGTCCGGTGCCCGGTAGTAGGCGATGTCCTGCGCGTCCAGGCGCGGACCCTGCGCACCCAGCCGCCGGCCGTACGACGCCCAGTCGAGGGCGGCGGCGGGTGACCAGCCCAGCTCCGCCAGCCCCAGCACCCGCGGGAACGCCATCAGCTCCCAGTCCGCCCGCGTGGCGATGGTCTCCGTCCACAGCGGCGCCTCCACGCCCAGGACGGCCGACTCGGGGACCCCGGGCAGGTAGGCCCCCGGGTTCCAGGAGTACGACCGTTCCACCGGGACGAACCCGGCCCACGCCAGCCCCGGCTTCGTCCGCAGGTCGTACTTCATGTCCAGGTACAGCCGGTCCGCCGGCGACAGGATCAGCCGGTGCCCCGCCTTCGCGGCCGCCACGACCCCGGCCTTCTCCGCGGCCGGCGTCCGGTCGTGCCCCCAGTACTGCAGCACCGCCCCCTCGGCGGGGCGCGCCGCCGCGAGCTGGTGCCAGGCCACCACCGTCTTCCCGTACCGGCCCACCACCGCCTGCGCCCGGTCCATGAAGGCCGCGTAGTCCGCGGCCGGCGTCGAGTGCGCCTCGTCGCCGCCGATGTGCAGGTAGCGGCCCGGCGTCAGCTCCGCCAGTTCGCCGAGCACCTGCTCGACGAACTCGTACGTCCGCTCCTTGGCGACGCACAGCGAGCTGAAGCCCACCTTGGTCCCGGTGTACCGCGGCGGTGCCTTCCCGTCGCAGTTCAGTTCGGCGTACGAGGCGAGCGCCGCGTTCGTGTGCCCCGGCATGTCGATCTCCGGGACCACGTCCACGTACCGCTCCCTGGCGTACGCGACGAGCTCCCGGTACTGGTCCTTCGTCCAGTGCCCGCCCGGTCCGCCGCCGACTTCGCCGGCGCCCCCGTACTGCGCCAGCCGCGGCCAGGAGTCGACCGCGAGGCGCCAGCCCTGGTCGTCGGTCAGGTGCACGTGCAGGGTGTTGACCTTGTACTGGGCCAGCTGGTCGACGTACCTCTTGACCTGCTCCACTGTGAAGAAGTGCCGGGCGATGTCGATCATCGCCCCCCGGTACGCGAAGCGCGGCCGGTCGGTGACCGTCCCGCCGGGCACCGTCCCGGGTCCGGCCACCGGTACCAGCTGGCGCAGCGTCTGCCCGGCGTGGAACAGCCCCGCCGGGGTCCGTGCGGTGAGGGTGATCCCGGCCGGGCCGACCTGGAGCCGGTACCCCTCGTCCCCGACCTCCTGGGCCCCCTCGTCGATCCGGAGCCGGATCCCGTCACCCCCGGCCCCGTCGACCACGGGCAGCGGGAGTCCGCTCGGGCCGCGCAGCTGCTCCGCGAGGAGTTCGCCGACCCGCCGGACCTCCTCGCCCGGTCCCCGCCCCGTCCGGATGACCGTGCCCGGCCCGAAGGAGTACCCGGGGCCCGCGGCGCGAGCGGAGACGGGGGCGGGCAGCAGCCCTTCGAAGGGGGTCAGGGCTGCCGCCGGGGCGGCGTCGCCGGGTCTGGCGTCGTCGCCCCGGGCTGCGGTGCAGGACACGGCAGCGCCGAGTGCGGACAGGACGAGGAGGGTGCCGAGCGCGCGTCGCAGGACTCTCATGGCTCAGGTATAGGCCAAGTGGGCCCGGGCGGCCGGTGCGAGAATCGACGGATGGCGGAAATCATCCAGAAGGACGGTACTTGGACCTTCGACGGGGACACGGTGCGCATCGTGCCGGGCCGCGACAAGGGGGTGGGCCTGCTGCGCCAGACGCTCGGCGAACTGGCCGTGCCGCTGCGCGCGCTGGCCGGCATCAGCTTCGAACCGGGGCGCAAGGCGGGCCGGTTGCGGCTGCGGCTGCGTGAGGGCGCCGACCCGCTGCTCCAGGTGACGGGCGGGCGGCTGCCGGACGCCTCCGACCCGTACCGGCTGACCGTGGAGGCGGACCGGGCGGGGGTGGCGGAGTACTTCGTGGACGAGGTGCGCAACGCGCTCCTGCTCGAGCAGGTGGAGACCGGGCCCACCCGCGCGTACCTGCTGCCGGGCCCCCCGGTGCCGATCACGGCGGGCGCGGGCGACGGGACCGCGGCGTTCGACGGGGACCGGGTGTCCCTGGAGTGGAACTGGACGGCCGAGGAGGCCAAGCGCTCCGGGGGGACGCGGGTGTTCCGGGTGGCGGACCTGAGGTCGGTGGAGTGGTCCCCCTCGAAGGGGCTGGGGAGCGGCTGGCTGCGCTTCCTTCCGGCGGGCACCGCCGCGGCGCCCGCCTCGCCCAAGTACGACCCCTTCACGGTGGAGCTCTTCGGTTTCAAGAACGACCCGCTGATGGCGCTGGTCGCGGCGGCGGTGGCGGCCCGGCTGCCCCACCCGGCGGCGGCGCCGGCCGAGGCGGCGGACCCCGCTGCGGGCCTGGGCGCCGGGCCGGCCGGACCGGGCGGGCAGCCGGCGGTGGCGGCCCCGGCGGAGGAGACCGCGGCGGACCACGACACCCTGCTGCGGCGCTTGCGCGAGCTCGGCGAGCTGCACCAGTCGGGGATCCTCACGGCCGATGAGTTCGCGGCGGCCAAGCAGGCCGTTTTGCGCCGATTCTGACCGGATCCATCCATTCCACTGGTCCAGACCAGAAGGATCCTGCCCGATTTCGGGCAGGATCTTTGCGTTCAGCGGCCTGAGCCGCCAGTATCTACGGGTGCTCGATCGCCGTCCGTCGCACGACGACCTCGTCGACCACCTGGTGCGCAGCACCTCGCTGCAGCGAGGCGAGGCCGCCCGGGTGGTCCTCGACGTGCTCGCGTACTTCGACGAGACGACCGAGGAGTTCGTCCGCCGCCGCCACCGGGAACTGCAGTCCGGCGGAGCGGTCAACGCGGAGATCTTCGAGCGGATCGCGGCCGAGCTGCCGCACCGCGCCGTGGCGCCTCCGGAGCTCTCGCTCCGGCAGCTGCGCCGCATCGTCTACGGCTGAGACACGGCGCGAACACGGCAGCGAAGACGCAGCGAAGACGGCAGCGACACGGCAGAGACCACGGCTGGGACCCAGCCACCCGAGCACACGAAGCGAACACCAGGAGGGGCAGAACCGTATGTGCGGAATCGTCGGTTACATCGGCAAGCGTGACGTGGCACCACTGCTGCTGGAAGGCCTGCAGCGCCTCGAGTACCGCGGATACGACTCCGCGGGCATCGTCGTCAACAGCCCGAAGGCCGCGGCCCTGAAGGTCGTCAAGGCCAAGGGCCGGGTCCGCGAGCTGGAGTCCCGCGTCCCCAAGCGCTTCGCCGGCACCACCGGCATCGCCCACACCCGCTGGGCCACGCACGGCGCCCCGAGCGACATCAACTCCCACCCGCACCTCGACGCCGAGAACAAGGTGGCCGTCGTCCACAACGGCATCGTGGACAACGCCTCCGAGCTGCGCGCCAAGCTCGAGGCCGACGGCGTCGTCTTCGTGTCGGAGACCGACACCGAGGTGATCGTCCACCTGATCGCCCGCTCCCTGGCCGACACCCTGGAGGAGAAGGTCCGCGAGGCCGTCAAGGCGATCGAGGGCACCTACGGCATCGCCGTCATGCACGCCGACTTCGCCGACCGCATCGTCGTCGCCCGCAACGGCTCCCCGGTCGTCCTGGGCATCGGCGAGAAGGAGATGTTCGTCGCCTCGGACGTCGCCGCCCTGGTCGCCCACACCCGCCAGGTCGTCACGCTCGACGACGGCGAGATGGCGACCCTGAAGGCCGACGACTTCCGCACCTACACCACCAGCGGTGCCACCACCACCGCCACCCCGGAGACCGTGGAGTGGGAGGCCGCCTCGTACGACATGGGCGGTCACGACACCTACATGCACAAGGAGATCTCCGAGCAGCCCGACGCGGTCGACCGCGTGCTGCGCGGCCGGATCGACGACCGCTTCAACACGGTGCACCTGGGCGGTCTGAACCTGGACCCGCGCGAGGCGCGCGGCATCCGCCGGGTCAAGATCCTGGGCTGCGGCACCTCCTACCACGCGGGCCTCATCGGCGCCGGCCTCATCGAGGGCATGGCCCGGATCCCCGCGGACGCCGAGCCGGCCTCCGAGTTCCGCTACCGCAACCCGGTCGTGGACCCCGACACCCTCTACATCGCCGTCTCCCAGTCGGGTGAGACGTACGACGTGCTCGCGGCCGTGCAGGAGCTCAAGCGCAAGGGCGCCCGCGTCCTCGGCGTGGTCAACGTGGTCGGCTCGGCGATCGCCCGCGAGGCCGACGGCGGCGTGTACGTGCACGCCGGCCCCGAGGTCTGCGTCGTCTCCACCAAGTGCTTCACCAACACCGTCGTGGCCTTCGCGCTGCTGGCCGTGCACCTGGGCCGCATCCGGGACCTGTCGGTCACCGACGGCAAGCGGATCATCGAGGGCCTGCGCAAGCTGCCCGCGCAGATCCAGGAGATCCTCGACGGCGAAGAGGACATCAAGAAGCTGGCGGCCGAGTTCGCCGAGGCCAAGTCGATGATGTTCATCGGCCGGGTGCGCGGCTACCCGGTGGCCCTGGAGGCCTCCCTCAAGCTCAAGGAGATCTCCTACATCCACGCCGAGGCCTACCCGGCCTCCGAGCTCAAGCACGGTCCGCTGGCGCTGATCGAACCCTCGCTGCCGACCGTCGCGATCGTCCCGGACGACGACCTGCTGGAGAAGAACCGCGCGGCGCTGGAGGAGATCAAGGCCCGCAGCGGCCGGATCCTGGCCGTCGCGCACCGCGAGCAGGAGAAGGCGGACCACACCATCGTGGTCCCGAAGAACGAGGACGAGCTGGACCCGATCCTGATGGGCATCCCGCTCCAGCTGCTGGCGTACCACACGGCCCTGGCCATGGGCCGGGACATCGACAAGCCGCGCAACCTGGCGAAGTCGGTCACGGTCGAGTAGTCACCGGACCGCCGCCTTCCCGGCATGCGAAGACCCCCGTGCGCACCGCGCACGGGGGTCTTCGCTCTTCACCGGGGTGCTCAGCCTGCGGCAACCGCGCCGCGGCCCCGGGCCTTGCCCATCGCCATGGGCCAGTGCGCCAGTGCCGCGGTCGCTCCGTACCAGGCCAGCAGGCCGGAGACGGCGGCGACCCAGCCGCCGGCCTTGGCGAGCGCGTCGCTGCCCGCGAAGGAGGCCACGGCCAGCAGGAGGAGGGACAGGGTGAGCAGGGCGTAGACGCCCTGGCCGAACAGGCCGCTCGCCGCGGCGACCGTGAGGGTCAGGGCGAGCAGGGCGAAGAGGACCAGAAACGTTCCGGCGGCTTCGTCGGAGACCGACGCTCCCGCTCCCTTGGCCCAGGTGAACCAGAAGACGCCGAGGCCCGCGAACGCGGTGCCGTTGAACCCGTTGCCGCCGCGGTACTCGAGGAGCCCGAGGAGGAACAGGGCCGCGCCGCCGACGTACATCGCGAGCGACACGGAATCGGCGGCGGTCACTCCGTCGATGACACCGGTGTGGCCGATACCGAATGCGAGAAGGGTGAGACCCAGGGCTATGTGCCCGAGGGTCGAAGTCGAGGCCGTGCTTCCCGCAGAGACACCATTGTCCACGGCGGGCTCCCTTCGATCTGCAGTTGTTTGCTGCGTCCCAGCAGCATTTATCTACCCTTTACACAGGGGCACAACCGCACAATCGGCTTAACAAGCGGTCACGGAATGACAACGACCGGTCGCTGTGCGCGCTTGGCCAGCCGGCCCGCCACCGAGCCGAAGATCCGGCCCACGATCCCGTGCGTGGAGCCGACCACGATCGCGTCGGCCGAATACTCCCGGCCGACCTCCTCCAGCTCGTGGCAGATGTCCCCGCCGCGCTCGACCAGGATCCAGGGCACCTCGGCCAGGTAGTCCGCGCAGGCGAGCTCCAGACCGAGCACCTCGGTGCGGTGGTCCGGCACGTCGACGAAGACGGGCGGCTCGCAGCCGGCCCAGACGGTGGTGGGCAGCCGGTTGGCGACATGGACGATGATCAGACCGGAGCCGGAGCGGCGGGCCATGCCGATCGCGTACGCGAGGGCGCGCTCACTGGAGGTGGATCCGTCGAATCCCACAACGACCCCGTGCCGGAAGGCCGGATCGCAGGGGAGGCGCGTCTGTTCCACCGCGCGCAGATCGGCGGCCGACGAGGGGTCGGCGACCCGTTTGCGCTTGCGGTCCGCGGGTTCGGAGAATTCGTGACCGGCCATGGGTGTCTCGGCGAAGAGGTCCTTGGAGGAAGCAACAGGGGCGTAATTCGGCGACGCTGGGTGACGGAGCTCTGTCCGGGAAGCATCTTCCCAAGCCCATACCCACCAGGGTACGGCGACACTCCTGTCCTGCACAGGGCTTGCCGCCCTTGGAGAGCGTCCCAGGGAGCATGCCGGAGCGAGCGCTCCTTGGCAATGCCCGCTGTCCCCTACAGCCAGTGACGAAAAGCCCCGGCGCCACCCGTGCGCGCAGTGACCGAGCCCGGCCGAGCAGCGTTGGGCATGGGTCCGACCGTTCAGGAAGAGCCCGCAGGGAGCACGCCGTGCCCGGCCATCCGGTACACCCCGTCCAGCCAGCTCAGCCGACGCAGTCCGTCCACCCCTGCGCCGAGACCACCCCGCACCACGCCTCCTCGAACCCTTCCCCCCTTCACTCGTCCGTGCAGCCCGCCCACGGGCGCCGGCACGACGACCCCGCGGGTGACGTCGTGCGCTGGGCCGCCTTCAGCTGCCTGCTCGTGCCCGTGGTCCTCGTCGTGTACGGAACCTCCTTCGGCGGGGCCGCGGCGGCCACCCTCGGCCTGGTCGCTGTGACGGCCGCGTGCCGGGCGCTGCTGCGCTACTCGGAGCGGGCGGAGCGGGCCGTGGCCCGGGCACCGGCGCAGGACCGGCTCGCATCCGCTCCGCGCGGGCGGCATTCGCGCGGCGGGTCGGGTGGACATCGCGTCTGCGGCGGCTCCACCCCGCGCGCGGCACCGTCCCCGCACGACTGACTCATTCGCACACCCACACCCGCACGTTTTCAGCCAACTTCCCGGCAGGGTGCCCCTCTTGCCGGAATGTCCCCCCAACCCCCCTACCACCAGCGACGACAGACACCGGGGGGCGCTGCGACCCTACGGGTACTGGCCACGGGCGGACCCGACGCTTCTCACGCAGGTAGCGGAGCGGAACGCTTCCTGATCGAATGCTTTTCGCCAAGTTGAGAAGTCGACATAGCGCTGCGTGCTGAACTTGTCACGCCGACACCACGGGACGCAGTAGATTCGATCATGTATTTACGGCGGGGGATCCACGTGCAAGGCCGAGGGGAAACGTGCAGGTGCGACCAGACCAAGGAGTCGCGACACCCAAGGGGGGCTTAGCGCCATGAGCCAGGATTCCACCGCCGTCGTCGCAGACGCCGGCCGGAAGCTCGCGGGGCGTCGCCGCAGGGAGATCGTCGCGGTGCTGCTGTTCAGCGGCGGACCAATCTTCGAGAGTTCCATTCCACTCTCCGTGTTCGGCATCGACCGGCAGGACGCGGGAGTTCCACGCTATCGACTGCTCGTGTGCGCCGGAGAGGACGGTCCGCTCAGGACCACCGGCGGACTCGAACTGACCGCGCCGTACGGGTTGGAGGCGATCGCCCGGGCAGGCACGGTCGTCGTGCCCGCATGGCGTTCCATCACATCACCGCCACCGCCGGAGGCGCTCGACGCACTGCGTCTGGCGCACGAGGAGGGGGCCCGGATCGTCGGACTGTGCACGGGAGCCTTCGTGCTCGCCGCCGCCGGTCTGCTGGACGGCCGGCCCGCGACGACGCACTGGATGTACGCGCCGACGCTGGCCAAGCGGTACCCGTCCGTCCATGTCGATCCGCGCGAGCTGTTCGTCGACGACGGGGACGTGCTCACGTCCGCGGGCACGGCGGCCGGAATCGACCTGTGCCTGCACATCGTGCGCACGGACCACGGCAGCGAGGCGGCCGGGGCCCTGGCCCGCAGGCTCGTCGTGCCGCCCCGCCGTACGGGCGGACAGGAGCGCTACCTCGACCGGTCGCTGCCGGAGGAGATCGGCGCCGACCCGCTGGCCGAGGTCGTCGCCTGGGCGTTGGAGCACCTCCACGAGCAGTTCGACGTGGAGACCCTGGCGGCCCGCGCCTACATGAGCAGGCGCACCTTCGACCGCCGGTTCCGCTCCCTGACGGGCAGCGCGCCGCTCCAGTGGCTGATCACCCAGCGGGTGCTCCAGGCACAGCGGCTGCTGGAGACCTCCGACTACTCGGTCGACGAGGTCGCCGGCCGGTGCGGGTTCCGTTCGCCGGTCGCCCTGCGCGGGCACTTCCGGCGGCAGCTGGGGTCCTCCCCGGCCGCCTACCGCTCCGCCTACCGGGCACGACGGCCGCAGGCCGACGTGGCTCAGGTGTCCCAGCTCACGGAGAGCCCGGTCCCGCACCAGCGCACTCCGCAGCCCCAGCGGACGGCGGCGGCCCTGGCCGCGGCGGGTCCGACGGTGACGGAGCTGTACGCCCCCGGCCGGGTCCTGCGGGAACACGCTTAACCCCACGACGGCTACGGCCGGGATCACCTCCCGGCCGTAGCCGGGGGAGAAGGTCCTCCGTCGGCCACCGCCGGCGGGGGACCTTCCGCATGTGCGGTCCGGTCCCGCGAGCTCGGCAACCGCATAAGGTGGGACACATGAACGATCGCATGGTGTGGATCGACTGCGAGATGACCGGGCTCTCGTTGACGGACGACGCACTTATCGAGGTGGCCGCACTGGTCACCGACTCGGAGCTCAACGTGCTCGGCGAGGGCGTGGACATTGTGATCCGCCCGCCGGACGCCGCCCTGGAGACCATGCCCGACGTGGTGCGCGAGATGCACACCGCGTCCGGCCTGCTCGACGAGCTGGCCGGCGGGACCACGTTGGCGGACGCCGAGGCGCAGGTCCTGGCGTACGTACGGGAACACGTGAAGGAGCCCCGCAAGGCGCCGCTGTGCGGAAACTCGGTCGGCACCGACCGCGGATTCCTGCTGCGTGACATGGCCGCGCTGGAGAGCTACATGCACTACCGGATCGTGGACGTGTCCTCCGTCAAGGAGCTGGCGCGCCGCTGGTACCCGCGGGCGTATTTCAACAGCCCGCCGAAGAACGGCAACCACCGGGCGCTGGCGGACATCAAGGAGTCCATCGCCGAGCTGCGCTACTACCGGGAGGCGGTCTTCGTCCCGCAGCCCGGACCCGACTCGGACACGGCCCGCAGCATCGCCGCCAAGTACGTCCTGCCCGCCGAATAGCCGACCCGGAGCCAAGGGCGCGAGAAGGGGGGAGCGAGCACCCTCCCGGACCCTGTACCCTTTTCTTCGGCCGGTCGGTTTTCCGACCGGACATGGTGGGTGTAGCTCAGTTGGTAGAGCACCTGGTTGTGGTCCAGGTGGCCGCGGGTTCAAGTCCCGTCACTCACCCTGCGAAGCAGAGGGGTCTCCGTCCGCGCAAGCGGGCCGGGGCCCCTCTTCTCGTTTCCCGCCTCCTCGAGCCCGCCTTCCCGTTCCCGCCTTCCCGTTGCCTTCCCGTTCCCGCCTTCTCGGACCCGCCGCGGGATCCCGCTACCGGCCCGGGCCGGCGAAGGCGTCTGCGTGATCCTCGGCCCACTGCCCGAAGGTGCGGGCCGGGTGGCCGGTGAGGTGCTCGACGGCATCGGTGATCTCCACGGGGAGGCCGTCGGTCGAGGCCCAGTACTCCAGGAGCGCGTCGGCGTACGGCCCGGGTATGTAGCCCTCGACCTCGGCCTTCCACTGCTCTGCGGAGACGGCCTCGAACGGCAGGGGCCGGCCGAGGGCTTCGCCGAGTATGCGCAGCTGCGCCTCGAACGTCAGCGCCTGCGGTCCGGTCAGGGTGTAGGCGCGCCCGCCGAGCTCCGGGTCGGTCAGGACCGCGAAGGCGGCCTCGGCGAGGTCGGCCTCGTGCACGGGGTCGCAGAAGGAGCCGGGGTAGGGCAGGTGGACCGGTTGGCCGGACTTCAGCGACCAGGCCCAGCCGAGGGCATTGCTCGCGAAGGACCCCGGGCGCAGCAGCGTGGTGCGCAGGGGCGCGGCCGACAGGGCCTGCTCGACGGCGAGATGGGACGCGGACAGCGGGCTGTCGGCGGCGCCTGGGCTCAGGACCGAGGAAGAGGACAGGAGCACGACGTGTTCGACCCCGGCGGTGACGGCCTCCTTGACGAAGGCCTCGACCCCGGACGCCTCGGCGTAGAGGAACACGGAGCGGACCCCCGCCAGCGCTTCCGGAAAGGTCGCCGGGTCGGTGAGGTCGCAGTGGACGGCATCGGGACGGTCGGGCTCCCGGGATCCGAGCCGGTGCGGGAGGCCGCCGGCAGCGAGGAGGGCGGAGAGGCCCCGGGCGACGGCGCCGCGGCTACCGGTGACGAGGATCGACATGACTGGCTCCTTTTTCTAGAATGGACGACGTGACACAGATTCCGCGCCCCGCAGTTTCCGTCTGACACAATCTCTGCGTCACACAGTTAAATTTGGAGCAGGGAGAAGCCGATGTCAACCGATTCCCCCCGTACGGGTGATGAGTGGAGCCGCGCCGAGCTGCTCGCGCGCATCGTCACCGAGAGCCAGCGCCACTACGCCGACTACTCCCTCTTCAACCAGGCCATGGCCGACCACGTCGGGCTGCACCCCACCGACATGCAGTGCGTCGCCCTCCTCGACATGGAGCCCGGCCCGGTCAGCACCGGCGACATCGCCCGCCTCACGGGGCTGACCTCCGGCTCCGCGACCCGCCTCGTCGACCGGCTGGTCAAGGCGGGCATCGTCGAGCGGCAGGCCGACCCGCACGACCGCCGCCGCTCCCTGGTCTCCCTCTCCCCCGAGGCCCGCGAGCGGATCGGCAAGGCCTGGGACACCCCCGGCCGCGCCTTCGGCGCCGTACTCCAGGACTACTCCGACGCCGAACTCGCCGTCATCGCCGACTACCTGCACCGCGCCGCCGAGGTCGGCCGGGCCCAAGCCAAGCGGCTGACCTCGGGCGACGCCGGATGACAGGCGGCTGACGGCGGCTGACGGGCGCACCGGCGCCCGTCCGGCACCCGTCCGGCACCCGTTGGCACCCGTCCGGCACCCGTCCGCGGCCCCCCGAGACCCTCCGGCGCCCGGACAAGGGCTTCCGCGACGGCCCCCGCGCCGGTACGGTCCCCGGGAACGGGCAACGGCGCGCGCCGGAGAAACGGGAGGGTCGGCGTGCGGTAGGAGGTTGTCCGTGACCCGATCCGCCCGATCAGCCCGCCCCGCCCGGCCCGCATCCCCGGCCGCCGGCTTCCGCGGAGTGCTCGCACTCGGCGGTGCCGCCCTCCCCCTCTATGCGTTCCTCGCCCGCCTGCCCGCCGCGCTGTGCCCCATCGGAACGCTCCTGCTCATCAACGAACGCGACGGCATCGGCGACGCGGGCGCCGTGGCCGCCGCCCTCTGGCTGGGCCAGGCCCTCGGCGGCCCCGTCATCGGCCGGCTCGCCGACCGGCGCGGCCACCGCCCCGTCCTGCTCCTCGCCTGCGCCGCCAACGCGGCCGTGCTCCTCGCCCTGGTCGCCGCCGTGCTCGGCGGGCTCCCGCTGCCCGTGCGCATGACACTCGCCGTCGCCGCCGGGCTCACCGTCCCGCAGGTCGGCCCCCTGGCCCGGGCCCGCTGGGCACGGCTGGCCGGCGGACAGGGCAAGGAACACAAGCCGGACAAGGCAGACGAGGCAGCAGAGGCAGCAGAGGCAGCAGAGGCAGAAGGCAAGGAAGGAGAAGACAAGAAAGAAGACAAGGACAAGAAGCTGCTGGACTCCGCCCTGTCCTTCGACACCACCCTGGACGAGGTCGGCTTCATGGTCGGCCCCGCGCTGGCGGGGATCCTGGCCGTGACGGTGCACCCCGCCTCGGCCCTGCTCCTCGCCGCCGCGCTGATCCTCGTCTTCGGAACCCTGTTCGCGGTGCATCCGACCGCACCGGGCCCGACGCGCGCGGCCCCCGGCGCACGGGCCGGCGTACGGCTGTGGTCGCCGGGGCTGGTGCTGCTGTTCGCGATGGCCGTGCTCCAGGGAGCAGCCTGGAGCGGGGCGAACACGGGGGTCAACGCACTCGCCGAGTCGCTGCACGAGCCGGGCGCGGCCGGGCTGGTGTGGGCCGCCATGGCCGTGACCAGCTCGATCGCCGGCTTCGTGACCGTGGCCCGGCCTGGATCGGCAGACCTGGCCGTGCGGCTGCGGTGGACGATCGCCGTCCAGGCGGTCCTCACGCTGCCGCTGCTCGCGGTGACGGGCCTGGTCGGCGCCGCCCTCGCCGTCGCGGGCATCGGGCTGGCCGTGGCCCCGCACCTGATCGCCCTGTTCGGGCTGGTGGAACGGACCGGCCCTGCGGAGCGGATGGGCGAGGCCATGACCGTGGCCGGCAGCGGCCTGATCCTGGGCCAGGCGGTGGCGGCGGCGGCCGCAGGGCCGCTCGCGGCGGCGTACGGCTACCGGGCCGCCTTCGTCGTGGCGTGCGCGGCGGCCGCGGCCTCCGCCGTCCTGGCCGCCGCCGCGGTCTCGGCGGTATCGGCGCTCTCGGCGCTCTCGGCGCTCTCGGCCGTCTCTCCGCCCTCAGCGGCTACGAGGACTGCAACGCCCCCAGCGCCTTCGCCAGTTCCTCGGGACGCATCACCGGACCGACCTCGATCTCGGCGTTGAACTCCTGGAACAGGTCCCACGTCAGCGACGGCATCGCCGCGCTGTCCTGCAGGTCGAAGACGATCCAGCAGGACCGCACGCCCTCGTGCAGGCCGAAGTAGGCCGCCTCCGGCTTGACGGTGTCCATCAGCTTCTTGACCGCCTGGGGCAGGGCCCCGGTCTTGATGCCCTCGTTGGTGGCAGCCGTGTCGAAGTGGGCGCGGAGCATGACTCTCATGCTGCCTCCTTCCCTCACGCCCACCCTGTTCGTCCCGGACGCGGGCGGCAACATCTCGGCCACCGTCCGGGTGGAGCCCCGGCCAGGTCGTCCGTTGCTCCCGTCAGGTCAGTTGCTGCGCCGCTTGCGCCGGCCCCGCCGGGTCCGCACCCCGCCCGAGCCGCCGCGCGTCCGGCCGTCCACGCCGATCCACACCCGCACCTCGGTGCCGCCGAGCACCGAGCGCCCCAGCCGGACGTCACCGCCCGTCGACTCCGCGACGCGGCGCACGATGTCCAGGCCGAGACCGGTCGAGCCGTCGCGTCCGCCGTCGTTGCCGCGGCGCAGGGCGGCGTCCGGATCGGCGATGCCGGGGCCCGCGTCCGAGACGAGCACGATGACGGCGTCCGAGGCGTCGTGGACGTCCACCGCGAACGGGGTGCCCTCGGGGGTGTGCCGGAAGACGTTGCCGAGCATGGCGTCGAGGGCCGCGGCCAGTTCGGGCCGCGCCACGGGGATCCGTACCGTACGGTCCACTCCTGCGAGCCGCACCTCGCGGCCCTCGTCCTCCGCGAGCGCCGACCAGAAGGCCATCCGGTCGCGGATGACCTCGGAGGCGTCGCAGCCGGCGCCGGCGCCGCCGCCCACCGCGGCCGGCGGGCGCTGTTCGCGGGCCGTACGGATGATCGTGTCGACCTCGCGTTCCAGCTGCTCCACCGCCTCGCGGGTCTGCTCGGCGGCCGGGCCGTCGCCGAGCGAGGCCGCGTTGAGCCGCAGCACCGTCAGCGGTGTCCGCAGCCGGTGCGACAGGTCGGCGGCCAGCTCCCGCTCGTTGGCGAGGAGTTCCACCACCTGGTCCGCCATCGCGTTGAACGCGGCGGCTGCCGAGCGGAGTTCCTTCGGTCCGTCCTCCGGCACCCGGGCCCCGAGCCGGCCCTCGCCCAGCTGGTGCGCCGCGTCCGCGAGCCGCTCGGCCGGCCGTACCAGCCGGGCGCCCAGCCGGTCGGCGACCGCGACCGAGCCCACGACCAGGGCCAGCCCGACGCCGGCGAGGATCAGCCAGGCGGTGGTGACGCCGTTGCTGACCTCGCTCTCCGGTACGAAGACCTCCACCACCGCGATGTCACCGGACCCCAGCGCGGTCGGCTGGAGCAGCGCCGAGCCCCCGCCGGGCACCGAGGCCGTCGTGGCGCGGCCGATCCGCCGGGTCTCGGCGACGGCGTGCGCGCCCGCGCGGCCCTCGCCGATGTCCACGGGCGGGCTGTCGCCGATCGCGGGCACGTGGACGGCCATCCGCCGGGCGGCGCCCATCTGCGTGGACTCCACCGCCCTGCGCAGCTGGACCGGGTCGGTGGTGATGGACAGGGTCGGCCCGATGGTGGCGGCCTGCCGCTCGGCGTTGGAGAACGCCCGGTCGCTGGCCATCTCCCGCACCACGAGCCCCAGCGGTACGGCGAAGGCCACGACCACCATGGCGGTGACCGCGAGGCACACCTTGACCAGGGCCCATCTCACTGGGGCGGCTCCAGCTTGACCCCCACACCCCGCAGCGTGTGCAGGTAGCGCGGCCGGGCGGCGGTTTCGCCGAGCTTGCGGCGCAGCCAGGAGAGGTGGACGTCGATGGTCTGGTCGTCCCCGTACGACTGCTGCCAGACCTCGGCGAGCAGCTCGCGCCGGGCGACGACCACGCCGGGCCGTCCGGCGAGGAAGGCCAGGAGGTCGAACTCCCGGCGGGTGAGGTCCAGTACCGTCCCGTCGAGCTCGGCCTGCCGGCGCAGCGGGTCGATGGCCAGTCCGCCGACGCGCAGCACGCGCGAGGGAGGCTCGGCGCCGGCCGCGGCGCGGGCCCGGCGCAGGACGGCGGCCATCCGGGCCGAGAGGTGTTCCACGGAGAAAGGTTTGGTCAGGTAGTCGTCGGCGCCGTCGTTGAGCAGCCGGACGATCTCCGCCTCGTCGTCGCGCGCGGTCGCGATGATCACCGGTACGTCGGTGATGCCGCGCAGCATCTTGAGCGCTTCCGACCCGTCGAGGTCGGGCAGCCCGAGATCGAGGATGACCACGTCGAACCGGTGGTGGGCGACCTCGCGCAGCGCCTCCAGGGCCGTGCCGACGCTCCGCACGGTGTGCGAGGCCTCGGTCAGGTGCCGGATGAGGGCGGAACGTACGAACTGGTCGTCCTCGACCACGAGCACACTTGCCATGGCCCGCACCGTAGCCCATTCGGGCGACCCGGGGAGGTGGCGAGCCGGCTCTGTGACGGGTGGTGCAGTATGTCCCCTGATGCAGCGAGGTCTTGTACATGCCATGGCTTGGACGCTGGCGACCGGAGCGGCGGTGACGCTGTCCTGGTGGGGCGTGCACACCGTCATGTCCGGCACGGCCTACGACCGCCCGCTCGCTGTTCCGCTGACCACCCAGCCGCTGTCGTCCTCGACGCGGCACTCGCCGTCCCCGGCGCCGGAGGTCTCCCCGACCGCCTCGCCGGGCCCGCAGGCGCCGGCCTCCGCGTCCGTCTCGGCGTCGGCGCCGGCGTCCGGTTCCTCCCCGGCCGCCACGGCCTCCTCCGCCAAGCCGTCGCCGAAGGCGTCCTCGCGCGGGGGCAACGTGAAGGCCTACCCGGTCTCGGGCGGCCGGGTGGTCTTCGACCTGGGCGCTTCCTCCGCCGAGCTGGTCTCCGCGACCCCGGCCGCCGACTGGCGGATGCAGGTGTGGAAGCAGGACTACTGGATCCGGGTCACCTTCACCCGGGACGGCCGCGAGGTGTCGGTCTTCTGCACCTGGCACGACCACCCGCCGGTCGTCGAGATCGTCGATCCCTGACGGTCGCCCCCCGCCGTCCTCTTCCTAGCGGGCCGCTCCCGGGACGGTGCCCACCAGCACGAACTCGTTGTACGGGAAGACCTTGCCCATCGGGCGGGGGAAGGGGAACGAGTAGGTGCGCCGCACCGCCACCCCGGCCCGGGCCGCGGCTGCGCGCAGTTCCTCGAAGCCGACCCAGCGGATGTGGGTGGCGTCGGAGCGGAAGCCGACCTCCTGCGGGGTGATCAGGACGAGCGAGCCGCCCGGCTTCACGAGCGGAAGGTACTGCTCCAGCAGCGCGGTCCCGGTCTCCTCGTCGACGTGCTCCAGCACGTGCGCGGCCAGCAGGCTGTCGAAGGAGCCCGGCCCGCAGTCGGGGGCCTGGGCCAGCTGGTCGGGGGTGTAGGCGGTCAGCCCGCGCTCGCGGCAGGTCTGCACGGAGTGCGGATTGTGGTCGACCCCGACGCTTTCGGGTCCGCAGTTGAGCAGGTTCCGTCCCAGGCCACACCCGATGTCGAGGACCCGGCCGAGCTGCAGCCTGCGCAGGTTCCACCGGTACGGCGCCTGGGTGGGCAGCAGCCGCTTGATCCCGGACTGCTCGAGGCGGGCGAGCCGCCGGGTGTAGTCGGGGGTCGCGGTGCTGGGGGCGGGGGAACCCGGGGTTCCAGCTTGGGAATCAGACATCGTTGGCCGTCTCCTGAGCGCATCGTAGGAGGGGCGGGCCTCCTAGGGATCAACACACTACGCATCAGGACCGATTGTCGGGAGACCTCTTTTCATTGTCGGCGGTTGTCGGCCAACCTCGGCTGTTTTCGGCCGTTCCCCGGCCGTTGTCGGCGTCGTACGGCCCGTACGTCGGCCCGCGGCTAGCGGAACACGGAGGGCGGCGGCTGCGGCGAGGCCACCGCCGAGGCGTCCGCCACGGGCGCGGCCCCGCCCGTGAAGTCCGCCAGGGCCCGGCCGTGCTCCACCCGGCCCGGATGCGGATCGCTCGCGACCCGCCGGGTGAACTCCGCGACAGGGAGTTCGCGGTCCGCGGCCACCAGGACCGCGTTGCCGAAGCGTTTCCCCCGCCACACCACGGGATCGGCTGCCAGCGCCAGCTCCGCGAACCGGGACGCGGCCGTCGCGATCTGCCCGCGCAGATGGGCCAGGGGCGGACCGTCCGCGAGATTGGCCACGTACCACCCGGTGGGCGCGAGGGCGCGGCGTACGTCGTCCAGGAACTCGGTGCTCGTCAGGTGCGCCGGGGTGCGCGCACCGCTGAACACGTCCGCGATCACCAGGTCCGCCCAGCCGTCCGGCACCTTGGCCAGACCCGCCCGGGCGTCCACCGCGCGGACCCGGATCCGGGCCTGCGGGTCCAGCGGCAGGTGTTCCCGTACGAACGCCACCAGCGCGGCGTCGATCTCCACGATCTGCTGGGTGGAGCGGGGGCGGGAGGCGGCGGTGTAGCGGGCGAGGGTGAAGGCGCCGCCGCCGAGGTGCACCACGTTCAGGGGCTGCCGGGCGGGTGCGGCGAGGTCGATCAGGTGGCCGATCCGCCGCTGGTAGGCGAAGTCGAGGTAGCCGGGGTCGGCCAGGTCCACGTGCGACTGCGGGGCTCCGTCGATCAGCAGGGTCCAGGCGTCCGCGCGCTCGCGGTCGGGCGCGAGCTCCGCCCGGCCGCCGGCCACCTGCCCGACGACCGGCTCGGCGGCGCCGCGTCCGCGCTGCTGCTCGCCCTTGTTCCGGCCCTTGCCTCTGTCTTTGCCTGCCACCACCCCATTGTGGCCGGTCAGCGACCGGGTCAGCGGCAGTTGTCGGCGGCCTCGATCAGCCGGGCCGCCTCGCCGAGGGCCTCGCGCAGTACCGCGGGGTCGGTGACCGGCTCCACGGCCTCCGGCGGGAGCAGCCAGCCGGTGGCCCCGGTGGCGGGCGGGACCGCGTCGCCGAAGCGCATGCCGCGCCCGTTGGTCTGCGTACACGCGCTGCCCGGCATGTCCCAGGCGTCGGCGGTGCCGGGCGGGACGAGGAAGCCGAGGGTGTCGCCCGATCCGTCGTGCAGGACGGGCCCCACCCCGCTGGCCCGGCCGGCGCGCCGGATGATGTCCACCGCCTCCAGCCCCTGCCGGGTGGGCACGGTCACCAGGTCCGGGGCGTCGGCCGCGGTGGACACGGTGAGGGTCGCGGTGAGGGACGGGGTGACGGTCGCCGTTGCGGTCGCGGTCACACCGGGCTCGGGTGCGGTGTTCGTTCCAGTGCTCTCCATGCCGGCCTCCACCAAGGGAACCCCTCCTCGATCCGCGTACGAGCCGGGAGCGGGGAGTCGCCTCCCACTCCGCATGGGTTCAACGCCCCGGAACGTCAACGGGTGCGGCGGCAAGACGCTGCAAAGGATGGCACTTCATGGCAGATCGTGGGTGAGATATCCCTTTTGTAAACAAACATCGTGTGAAGGGACCCGCGCTGGCGGTACGTTCATGCGCGCCGGGCCACACCTGCACACACCCCTTCCCGTGCCGGCGCTGCGTTCCTTGCCAGAGAGGCCACGTCCATGGCGGCGTCCCCCCACTCACCCAACTCCACGTTCCGGCGGCTGCGCGGGCAGCACTCCCCGGCCGAGTTCGCGGCGCTGGTGCGCCGGGCCGCCAAGGAGATCGGCGAAACGGTTTCCTGCGACGCCCGCTACATCGGCCGCGTCGAGTCCGGCGAGATCCGCTGCCCCAACTACGCGTACGAGCGGGTCTTCCTGCACATGTTCCCCGGCCGCACCCTGGCCGACCTGGGCTTCTCACCGCGCGAGGCCGTCCGCGGCCGGTCGGCGCTGCGCGACCCGTCCGTCCCGTCCCCCGCGTTCCCCGCCTCCCACCCGACCCCGACCTCTTACCGTCCCAAGGAGAGCGACGTGCTGCGTCGCGCGTTCATGGCGGGCGGCTCCGCGACCGTGGCCGCGACGCTCAGCCTCACCCTGCTCGGCGACACCCGCCGGCTCCCCTCCCGCGCCGGAGAGGCCGAGGCCGCGGCCGTCGAGGACGCCGTACGCCAGATCCGGCTGCTCGACGACCGGCACGGGGCCGACGCCCTGTACCGCAAGGCCGCCGGACCCCTGCGCGCCGCGTACGCGCTGCTCGACGCGGGGGCCGCCCGGCAGTCGACCGAGGACCGGCTGCACGCGGGCGCCGGCGAGCTGGCCGTCTCGGTCGGCTGGCTCGCGCACGACTCCGGCCGCTTCGACGACGCCCGCTCGCACTACGCGGAGGCCCTGGCGACGGCCCGGGTGTCGGGGGACGCGGGACTGGAGGCGCACGCGTTCAGCAACATGTCGTTCCTGGCCCGGGACTGCGGCCGCTCCCGCGAGGCGGTACGGGCGGCGCAGGCGGGCCGCCGCGCCGCCCGGTCCCTGGGTTCCCCGCGGCTGCTGTCGCTGCTGGCCCTGCGGGAGGCGGGCGGCTGGGCGGGCCTGGGCGACCGCAGGGCCTGCGAGGAGGCGCTGACCCGGGCCCACACGGAGTTCTCCCGGGGCTGGGCGGGCGCGGACCCGGAGTGGATGTCCTTCTTCGGCGAGGCCGAGCTGGAGTCCCTGGAGGCGAGGTGCTGGGCGACGCTCGGCGAGCACGCCCGCGCCGCCCGGCACGCACGGCGCGCGGCCGACCTCCAGGATCCGCACTTCGCCCGGAACGTGGCCCTCTACACCGCGGAGCTGGCCGGGGACCTGGCCCATGCGGGGGCGCCGGACGAGGCCGCCTGGGCGGGCGGCCGGGTGCTGGACCTGCTGACCGAGGTCCAGTCGACCCGGGTGCGGTCCCTGCTCTCCGAGACCGCCCGCACCCTGGTCCCGCACCAGCGCTCCCCGCGCGTGGGCGCCTTCCTCGCCCGGCACGCCGCCGTCTGACCCGGTCCGGTCAGGCGCCGACGTACTCGTAGACCCCGCCCTCGGGATGGCGGACGACCGCGCGGCGCCCGTTGGGCGTGCGGGCGGGGGCCGCGATCACCTCGCCGCCGGAGGCCTGGCAGTGCGCGACCGCCGCGTCCAGGTCGGCCACGGCCAGCGTGGCGGCGACGCCCGCGAACCGCTCGGCGATCGCATCGGGCCCGCTGAAGAGCAGGAACGGCCCCACGCTCGCCAGGTCCAGGCCGGCGAACTCGAACCGGGTCGCCGGCTGGCCGGTCAGCCGTACGTAGAAGTCCAGGGCCGGACCCAGATCGTCCACGCGCCGCCGCAGCACCACGGAAGTAATCGTCATGCCCTCATCCTCGCAGCCGCGGGGAGGACCCAACTCCCTTGGTGCGGCCGTCTTTTCGACGAATCAGGCGTCCAGGTGGCCGGTGTCGTTCCAGCGCTCCAGCGCGGGGGCTCCGTACGCCCAGCCCAGGACCGACAGGGAGGTGGGCTCCAGGCGGATGCGGGCGCCGAAGGAGGCCTCGAAGCCGAGCCAGCGGGCTGCCAGGGTGCGCAGGATGTGCCCGTGGGCGAAGACCAGGACGTCCCGCTCGGCCGAGCGGGCCCAGGCGACGACCTCGTCCGCGCGCGCCGCGACGTCGGCGACGGACTCGCCGCCCGGGACCCCGTCGCGCCAGATCAGCCAGCCGGGGCGGACCGCCTGGATCTCGGCCGGGGTCATGCCCTCGTAGTCCCCGTAGTCCCACTCCATCAGGGCGTCCCACGGCTCCGCCCGCACGCCGAAGCCCGCGAGCTCGCAGCTCTCGCTCGCGCGGACCAGCGGGCTGGTGCGGACCTCCAGGCCGGGCAGGCCGTTCCACGGGTCCCGGGCCAGCCGCTCGCCGAGCAGCTTGGCGCCCCGCTTGCCCTCCTCCAGCAGGGGCACGTCCGTGCGTCCGGTGTGCTTGCCGAGCTGGGACCACGCCGTCTGGCCGTGGCGGGCCAGCAGGATGCGGGGGGCCATGTGAGTTCTCCCGGTACATGCGAGTCAGTACGCTTTTACGGCTTTACGGCGATTCTGTCGTCCGTACATCATCCAACACGTGTACGGCGGGCTCACCCATGGCCACCCCCAGCCCCTTTCCGCCGTAAGTGCACGATTGTCAGTGGCGGATGGGACACTTCCGCGGGTGAGCTCCTACCCGCCCCGCAGCGCTGCGCAGACGACCTTGCGGCAGCGGCTCGCCGGCCTGCGCGGCCCGGCCGTACCGCCCCGCCCGCTCGACGCCCGGGCCCTGGCGGCGCTCGCCGCCAACCCGGGCTGCGGCAGACGCGCCCTGCTCGACGGGGCCGGCGTGGACAAGACCGCCCTCGCCTCGGCCCTCGGCTCCCCCGCGCCCTTCGGGCAGTCGCAGTTCGCCATCGTCCGCGGGCACTCCTTCGAGGCCAAGGTCAAGGGCGACGGCGGGGCGGAGCTGCTGCGGCTGGTCCACCGGCACCTCGGCGCCGGGGCCGAGCCCCCCGGCGCGGGCGCCCTCGTCCCCGACCTGACCGCCGCCGGGCCCGAGGGCCGTGCCGCGCGGACCGCGCTCGCCCTGCGCGAGGCCACCGCCGCCGGGCGGGACACCGGGGCCTGGACGCTGCTCGACCACCCCATGCTGGCCCTGGAGGTCGCCGGCACCCCCGCCTACCTGGAGCCGGACGCCGTCGTCGTCCACCCCGACGGCCGCTGGACCGTGGTGGAGATCAAGTCGTTCCCGATGGTCGACGGGGCCGCCGACGCCGCGAAGGTGGGCGCCGCCGCACGGCAGGCCGCCGTCTACGTGCTGGCGCTGGAGGCGACCGCCGCGAAACTGTCCGGCGCCGAGGTCGGGCACAGCGTCCTGCTGGTCTGCCCCAAGGACTTCTCCAACCTGCCCACGGCCGCGCCGGTCGACGTCCGCCGGGAGCGCTCCGTGACCCGGCGCCAGCTGGAGCGGCTGACCCGGGTCGAGGAGCTGGCCGCGGCGCTGCCCGAGGGGCTCAGCTTCGACCCGGCGCGCACCGCCGAGGAACTGGCCGACGCGGTGGCCGCGGTGGACGCCTCCTACGCCCCCGAGTGCCTGGCCGCCTGCGAGCTGGCCTTCCACTGCCGGGAAGGGGCCCGCGCCGCCGACGAGGTGAGCGCACTGGGCCGTTCCGTACGGGGCGAGCTGGGCGCCCTGACCACCGTCGAGCAGGCCCTGGCGGCGGCCGCCGGCGCCGGCTGCGCCGAGGATCCGACGGCGGCCGCGCTGCACCGGGCGGCCCGGCTGCGCGCCGAGGCGCTGGAGGCGGCCGGATGAGCCTGCTGACCACCCTGGCCCGGCTGGAGGCCCGCCGGGCGGGCCGGGCCCAGCCGCTCGCGACGGTACGGCACCGGCACCTGAGCGAGCGCCCGCTGGTCCTGGTACCGCTGACGACCGCCGGTGAGGCCGGGGCTCCGCTCGGCGCGCTGGTCGGCACGGACCGCGAGGAGCCGCGGCTGCTGGTCGTACCGCAGCCGCGCGACCGGGAGCTGCGGTGGGCCTTCCTGGCGGAGCTGGCCGGCGAGGTCCTGCCGTACGTGGAGGGCTACGGGGACGCCGTCGAGCTCGTGGAGCGCACCGAGACCGACCCGGAGACCGGCCGGAAGTCCAAGGTCGAGGCCGAGCTGTGCCTGGACGCGCCGCAGCTGGTCGTCCCGAGCCGGGCGGGCATCGAGTACGTGCGCCTGCTGGGCCGGTCCATGCGGTTCCGGCGGACGGCCGAGGAGGATCCGGACCATCCGTATCCGGCGCCGGCGAAGGTGCCGCTGCTGGGCCGCTGGTTCACCCACCTCGGCGAGCGGGCGCGGGTTCCCGGCTCCTCGATGCTCCTGTCGGCGACGGACCTGCTCGGGCGGCACTGGGCGAGCGGCCAGAGCGATCTGGAGGACCAGCACCTGGGCGCGCTGCTGGCCTGGATGGACCCGCCGGCGGGCGCATCGGGCGCCGAGGCGGCGCTGCGGGCCGAGCTGGCCCGGGACCGGGACGGTCAGTTGCTGGTCCCGCCCGCCGGACCGGCCACCGACCCCGCCTTCGACAACAAGCTGCTGGCCCCGGCGATGGCCCGCTTCGACGCGGCGCGCACCGCGGACGGCCCGGGCGCCGCCGAGCGCGCGCAGCGGGCCGAGCAGGCGGTGCGGGCGCTGGTCGCCTCCCAGATGCGGCCCACCTGGGAGGCGGTGTGGCGGTCCCTGGACCTGCTGCGCGCGCTGCCGGCCGGGGAGCGGGCCGAGGAGCGCTGGACGCGCGACCGCTGGTCGTACACGGGCCACCGGGACCGGGTGCGGGCGGGCGAGCCGCCGCAGCCGCGCCGCGACGACGCGGTGACGGCGGCGCAGAAACTGGCCACGCGGGAGACCGAGCAGGTGCGGCTCGACGCGCAGGAGGCGCTGGACGACCCCCTGGTGATGGCGGGCCGGCGGCTCGCGGGCGAGGCCTTCGCCGGTGAGGTCACCGAGGTGGTGATGGAGTGGACGGAGTCGAAGCGGCCGAGCCCGCGCCCGCTGGTGACGGTGGCCACCGAGGACCGGCCGCAGCTCGCGGACGGGGGCGGCGGGAAGGTCTACCGCTCGCTGGACGGGCGTCCGCAGAGCGCGCAGTTCGTACGCTTCGAGGAGGACGGCCGGATCGTGCTGCGGCTGCTGGACAAGATGGGCCGCGGCAGGGATCCGGAGCCCGGCTCGGTGCCGGAGAAGGGCGACCGGGTGTGCTGGACGCTCTTCGAGCACGACGCCCGCGGCGGCCCGAAGCTGCCGGATCCGGAGCGGACCCCGTGGACCCACGGGGGCCCGCCGGACCACTTGACCGCCCCCGCGCTGCCCGATGCCGTGACCGACGAGGACGTGCTGTGAACTCCTTCGACCCCGGGGCCGCGGCCGCCGAGGCGACCGCCGCGATCCTGCACGACACCCTGCACGGTACGGAGCGGGGGGTGGTCGTCGACTCCCCGCCCGGGGCCGGCAAGTCCACGCTCGTGGTCCGGGCCGCCCGGGAACTGGCCGCGGCCGGGCGCCGGCTGATGGTGGTGGCGCAGACCAACGCGCAGGTCGACGACCTGGTGCTGCGGCTGGCCGCCAAGGATCCGGGGCTGAAGGTCGGCCGGCTGCACAGCAGCGAGGGCGACGCGTACGACCCGGCGCTGCGCGAGCTGCCCTCGGTCACGCTCTCCGCCAAGCCGGGGGACCTCGCGGAGCTGCCGATCACCATCTCCACGGCGGCGAAGTGGGCGTACGTCAAGGACGCGGAGCCCTGGGAGCACGCCATCGTCGACGAGGCGTACCAGATGCGGTCCGACGCGCTGCTGGCCGTGGCCGGGCTGTTCGAGCGGGCGCTGTTCGTGGGCGATCCGGGGCAGCTGGACCCCTTCAGCGTGGTGGGGGCGGAGCAGTGGGCGGGCCTGTCCTACGATCCTTCCGCCTCGGCGGTCAGCACCCTGCTCGCCCACAACCCGCAGCTGCCGCAGCACCGGCTGCCGGTGTCGTGGCGGCTCCCGGCCACGGCCGCGCCGCTGGTCTCCCGGGCGTTCTACCCGTACACGCAGTTCCGCAGCGGTACCGGCCCGGGCGAGCGCCGGCTGTCGTTCGGGGTCCCCTCGGACGGGTCGGGGCCGGACCGGGTGCTGGACGAGGCGACCGAGTCGGGCTGGGGCCTGCTGGAACTGCCCGCTCGGCACACCCCGCGCACCGATCCGCAGGCGGTGGCGGCGGTGGCCCTGGTGGTCCGCCGGGCCCTGGACCGCGGGGCGGTGACCAGCGACGAGCAGTCGGCGGGGCCGACGCCGCTGACCGCGGACCGGGTCGCGGTGGGCACCGCGCACCGCGACCAGGCGTCGGCGATCCGGGCGGCGCTGGCCGCGCACGGGGTCAGCGGGGTCACGGTCGACACCGCGAACCGCCTCCAGGGGCGGGAGTACGACCTCACGGTGATCCTGCACCCGCTGTCGGGCCGCCCCGACGCGACGGCCTTCCACCTGGAGACGGGCCGGCTGTGCGTGCTGGCCTCCCGGCACCGGCACGCCTGTGTGGTGGTGGCCCGGGCGGGCATAGCGGAGCTCCTGGACGACCACCCCTCGACGGAGCCGGTGCAGCTGGGCGTCACGGTGAAGTTCCCGGACGGCTGGGAGGCGAACCACTCGGTCCTGGCCCATCTGGCGGAGCACCGGGTGGCCTGGAAGCCGTAGCCCGGCTGTTTCGGATCGTGTCCGACCACCGCCGCCCGGTGTGCCTACCTCGGCCTGCTGCCCTTGCGCTCGGCGCCCATCCGAGCCCGGAGCACCTCGCCGACCTCGGCCAGGGTGCGCAGCTGCTCCGGTGTCAGGACGTCGATCAGGTGGCGGCGCACGGACTCCACGTGGAGGGGGGCCGCGGCCGTGATCATGTCCACTCCGGACGGGGTGAGGACCACTTCCGCGCCCCGGCCGTCCCCGGCGACCTCCTCGCGGCGGACGATGCCGCGCTGTTCCATGCGGGTGAGCTGGTGGGACAGCCGGCTGCGCGACCAGTGCATGAGGACGGCCAGCGCGCTGATCCGCATGCGGTGGCCGTTCGTGGAACCGAGCACCGACAGGACGTCGTAGTCCGCTTCGGAGAGGCCGCTGTCCTGGCCGAGGTCCCGCGCGATCTCGGCGTTGACCAGCGGGAACATCCGCCGCCAGGCGTACCAGGCGTCCTGTTCGGGCTCCGAGAGCCAGCGGGGCTCGGATGTGGGGGTCATGTCAGCACTGTAGCCAGGTCGGTGACACATCACCTAGATGGTTGACATGTCACCCATACGCCGGGTTGTATAGGTGACACGTCAACAAACCTTACCTTTCGGGAGTCCTCGCCGTGACCCGTCTCCACGTCATCTCCGCCGCCACCCGCCCCACCTCCTCGGGCCGCCCGCTCGCCCGGTGGGTCGTCGAGCAGGCCCGCACCCGCGGCGGCTTCGAGGTCACCCCCGTCGACCTCGCCGAGATCGCACTGCCCTTCCTGGACGAGCCCGAGTACGCCTCCAGCGGCATCTACGCCCACCAGCACACCAGGGACTGGAGCGCGCTGGTCGACTCGGCGGACGCCTTCCTGTTCGTGCTGCCCATGTACAACGGCAGCTTCACCGCCCCCTTCAAGAACGCGATCGACTTCCTGTACCGCGAGTGGCAGGGCAAGCCGGTCGGCATCGTCAGCTACAGCGCGGGCCCCACGGGCGGCGCCCCGGCCGCCGAGATGCTGCTGCCGGTGCTCACCCGGGTCGGCATGCGCCCCGCCGGGCGGTCCCTCGCGGTCCCCGGCATCCCGGGGCTCGTCGGGCCCGAGGGGTTCGCGGCTCCGGAGGGCCTCGCGGACGAGCTGGCCGGGGTGCTCGACGACGTGGCGGAGCTGGCGGAGCAGGGCGCCGCGGAGGCCGTCACCGTGTGAGCCCGGCATCGGTGCGGTCTTGCGGGGCGTTGGACAATGGACGGTGGCCCGGAAGCATTTCGCACGCGCAGCAGGAGGACAGGCATGGCAGAGCCCGAGCGGACCGAGCGGAGGCTTCGGCCCGCACCACTGCTCTTCGAGCCCTCCGAGGCCGCCACGGACCCGGAGCACTTCTTCGACCTGGAGTCGATCGAGGACCCGCTCGAGCTGCTGGCCCGTGCGACCGAGCTGACGCTGGCCTTCCGGGCCGCACAGGAGCGGGCGGTGGAGTTCCAGGCCCTGGCGGCGGCGCAGCTGGCGGACCCGCGGCGGTTCGACCGGCTGTCGCCGGCGCTGATCGCCGAGCAGGCGGAGTGGACCGAGGACTACGCCCGCAAGATGATCGAGTTCGGCGAGTCCCTCCAGCGCGATGCGGGCCCGGAACCGGCCTGACCCGCAGCGCTTGGCATATGCGGGGCGCAACATACCCCAGGCAGGCCCGTCGCGTCCCGGTTTCCGGTAACTCGCGGAAACCGGAACGTTACGGCGGGTAGACCTGGAGGCATGACGACGCTGACGACGGCCCCCGGATGCCCTGACCTCGACGCACGCACCCCCGCACCCGCCACCCACGTCACCCCGCAGGGCGCCGCCTGGCTCGTCTCCGCGTGCGCGCACCCCCGCAGCGCCCTCGCCGCCTGGGAGGCCCGGCCCGCCGCGCCCGCCGCGCTGCCCTGCGGCAACGCCTTCGACGTCGTCAACGTCCCGGTCGTGTTCGGGCGGCGGATCCTGGACCTGCTGTGGACCGAAGGCCCCGGCTGCGGCCCCGTCGCCGTGCACCGGGGCCGCATGCTGCTCTTCGCCGCCACCGGCACCGCCCACCGGCTCCCCGCCCTGCTGGCGTGGGAGGAGTGGGGAGCGTCGCGCACCGCGCCCGCCCCGCTGTGCCACGGGCTCGGCGACGCCGTCACCGTGCCGCCGCTGGCCGCCACCCCGGGCCCGTCCCGCTGGCTGGTGGCCCCCGACACGCGCCTGCCCTGGCTCCCCGGACCCGAGGCCCTGCTGTGGGCGTTCATCCGCGCCGCCCGAGCTGCGGATATCGATTTTTAGTTCCGCGGAACCTCCTGGTAATGTCTACGACGTCAGCAAGCGCCGCTAGCTCAGTTGGTTAGAGCAGCTGACTCTTAATCAGCGGGTCCGGGGTTCGAGTCCCTGGCGGCGCACAGACGGAAGAAGGCCTCACTCCTCGGAGTGGGGCCTTCTTCGTTCCCGGGGCGGCCACCTGCTAGGTGGTGATCTTCACCGTGTACGCCCCCGACTGGGTCCGGTCGGCCACCTCGATGGTGATCCGCTCCCCCGGCACGGTGTACGTCTCGCCCACGTCCAGCGGCGCGTCCGCGAGCGGCGGGTACACCGAGCGGTCCCAGCACGCCTCCGTCGCCGGATGCGCGTCCAGGACCTCGATCGGGCCGCCGCCCGACGCCGCCTCGTTGCGCACCCGGTAGACCAGTACCCCTTCCGTGCAGGTGTCCCCGTCGTTGCCCGCGGAGCCGCGCGCCTCCACGGCGATCGCACTGCCGGGGCCCGTACGGACCACGGCGAGCCGGGTCCCTCCCGTGCCGCCCCGCACCGGCGCCTCGGCCAGCGGCTGGAGGGTGTGCAGCGAGGAGCCCGACTGGACGCAGTCCACCTGGGCGGGGTCCAGCCAGCCCAGCTTCCACTTGTGCCAGGCGAAGAGGTCCGGGGCCATCCCGAACTGGCTGCCCATCACGTCCCAGTCGCCGACGTAGGTGTCCCAGTCGCCCTTGCCGTCCGACGGCCGGTGGTAGAGGTCGGGCAGGTCGAAGACGTGCCCGGTCTCGTGGGCGAGGACGTTGCGGTCCGGAGGGTGGCGTTCGAAGACGGTGACGATCCGCCGCAGGTCGGTGCCGTCGGCCCGGATCGGGCGGTCGAAGTTGACGACCTTCGTGGCGTCGGAGTCCACCCCCGGCGCGTCCGGATCGGCGACGAAGTAGACGACGTCGTACTGGGCGAAGTCCACCTGGGCGTCGGCCGTCGCGACCGCGTCCCGCAGGTAGGCCGCCCGGTCCTCCGGGGCCCAGTCACGCTGTATCCCGTACGCGGTGGACGGCTTGGGCATCCGGATCCACTGCTTCTGCGGATGCGGGGCCAGCCGGAACCGGCCGTACGAGGCCCGCTCGAAGAAGTCGCTGGTGGCGGGGAAGTAGTCGCCGGCGATCTCCTCCGGGGTGAGGGCGGTGCGGTGGTCGGGGAAGGAGAGGAAGACCATGACCGCGTCGAGCGTGCGCACCGGCCGCGGGTAGGCGCCGTTCCAGGTGTCGAGGCCCAGCGAATGGTGTGCGGCCGTACGGGTCAGCGCACAGGGCCCGGCTCCCGAATCGGCCACGGCGGGCCCCGCGACGAGCGACATGGCGGCGAGCGCCGTGAGGGAGGTGAGCCCCGCCGCCGTACTTCGGACGCGGGAACGGTCCACTCCCCCGGGTGTCAGCTGACGCGCCACATCGACCTCCGGTGGTGGATTCGTACCTGTTCATCCACCTTGAGGTGCTTGGCTGGCCAATGCCCTGTTGCTCTGCCCCACACGAGTGAGCAATCGGGCAAGCCGGTGACCCTTGGCCTTCACTCGCCTGCCTACAGAACGTCACGACCGATCACGCGAGATCAGCAGGGGCCTCGGCATGCTCAGAGCCGCGCAGAAACGATCGCCCCGGCTTCGGGCGTCACTGCGTCATCACGCCGAACTCCCGCCCCCCGCACGGCGACGCCGCTGGATAGGGCCTCCCGGCAGCCTCTATGATCGGCACACTTTCCTGCACGGACACTCACGAGCACTGCGGGAGCCAACGGTGAGCGGAACCTCAGAAGGAACCGGTTCGGCGGCCGACAGCATCCGATCGGCCATTACGGAGCGTCACGCGGCAGTGTCGGCAACGGCAATTCCGCCGCGCGCCGAATCCGAGCGGCGCGACTACCGCGCCGCCTTCAACGCGGCCCACCTCCCCATGGCCGTCGTCGACCGCGACGGGTACGTCGTCGCCGCCAACGAGGCCTTCGCCGGCCTGCTCGGCGCCGAGCCGCACGCGCTCGTCCACCGGTGCGCCGCCGACCTGGTGGACCTGGCCGCGGAGGCCCGCACCTGGGCCGCGTACCAGGAGGTGCTGCGCGGCCGGCAGGCCCGGCTGCGCTGCACCCGGCGCCTGAAACACCCCGACGGGCACTCGCTGTGGACCGAGGTCACCCTGGGGCCCGTCCCCGGGACCGGCGACGTCCTGCTGTCCGTCGCCGACATCAGCGACCGGCGCGACCTCCAGGCGCGCCTGCGCCACCTCCAGATGCACGACCCGGTCACCCGGCTGCCCAACCGGGCGCTGTTCTTCGAGCGGCTCTCCGCCGCACTGGAGGCGTCCTCGTACGACCACGGCGGCGGCACCGGCCGGATCGGGCTGTGCTACCTGGACCTCGACGGGTTCAAGGCGGTCAACGACACCCTCGGCCACCGCGTCGGCGACCGGCTGCTGGCCGCCGTCGCCGCCCGGCTGACCCAGTGCGCCGACCAGTCCGGGTACGGGCGCACGAGCGGCCACCTCGTGGCGCGGCTCGGGGGCGACGAGTTCGCCCTGCTGGTCGAGGACTCCACGGGCACCGAGCAGCTCGCGGACCTGGCGCGCAGCGTCCTGGCCGCCGTCCAGGAGCCGTTCGACCTGTCCGGCCAGCGGCTGTCGGTCTCCGCGTCGATCGGGGTGGTGGAGCGGTCGACGGCCGGCACCTCGGCGACGGGGCTGATGCAGGCCGCCGACACGACCCTGTACTGGGCCAAGGCGGACGGGAAGGCCCGTTGGACCCTCTTCGACCCCGAGCGCAACGCGCACCGCATGACGCGCCAGGCCCTGTCCTCGACGCTGCGGCCGGCCGTGGAGCGGGGGGAGTTCGAGCTGGAGTACCAGCCGCTGGTGGATCTGGAGAGCGGGGCGGTGCGCGGGGTCGAGGCCCTGGTGCGGTGGAACCATCCGCAGTTCGGCAGGTTGACGCCGAATCGGTTCATCGGCATCGCCGAAGAGGACGGGTCCATCGTCCAGTTGGGGCAGTGGGTGCTGCGCACGGCCTGCCGCCAGGCGCGGCGCTGGCAGATCGAGCAGCCCAGTGACTCCCCGGTCTTCGTGTCGGTCAACGTCGCCGTGCGGCAGGTGTGGGACTCGGACCTGGTGGGCGACGTGGCGGAGATCCTGGCCGAGACGGGGCTCGCGCCGCAGCTGCTCCAGCTGGAGCTGACCGAATCGGCCGTGATGGGTTCGGCCGGCCGGCCGCTCCAGGCGCTCCAGGCGCTCAGCGACATGGGCGTGCGCATCGCGATCGACGACTTCGGCACCGGGTACTCGAACCTGGCCTACCTCAGCCGGCTGCCGGTGTCGGTGCTGAAGCTGGACGGGTCCTTCGTGCGGGGCTTCCGCTACGAGGAGGGCACGCACCCGAACCCGGCCGACGAAACGATCGTCGAGGCCCTGGTCCAGCTCGCACACCGGCTGGGCCTGACGGTCACGGCGGAGTGCGTGGAGACGGCGGGCCAGGCGGCGCGGCTGCGCCGCGTGGGCTGCGACACCGGGCAGGGCTGGCTGTACTCCCGTGCGGTGGCGCCGGACGTGATCGCCCGCATGATCGGCCGGCAGGCGGCCGCCGCTGCCTCGTCGGCCGCTCCGGCTGCGGTTTCGGCTTCAGGTCCGGCTGCGGCCCCGGCCGGCGACCCGGCGCCGGCCGCCGCACAGCCCGAGGAGCCCGCCCCGCACCCCCTCGTCTGAGAGAGGGGGTGCGGGACGGGCTGCGCCCGGCTCGGCCCGGCGCCTGCTATCCGTTGACGGCCTTGTCGTAGCGCAGGGCGACGTAGCCCGAGGCGGCGTGGCCGGCGATGCGTCCGTCGGATCCGCCGTTGAGGTAGTCCTGACCGCGCATCATGTCGTCGTTCGGGTTGGACTCGTGGATGTACGAGAACTTGCCGGCACCCTTGTCGATCCACTTCTCGAAGAGCACCACGTGCCCGTCCGAGGTGTTCAGCGCGTCGCCGGGCTGGAGGTCGGACTTGGAGATGGTGGTGCTGACGCCCGGCAGGCTGTAGGTCGTGTAGCTGCTGTCGGCGTGCCAGGCCATGGAGACGAAGCCGGAGCAGTCGGTGCGGTAGGTGTGGTCGCCGTCCGGGTCGGTGGCGTAGGCGCCCTGGTTGTAGGGGATGTCACGGTTCAGCCAGTTCACGGCGCGGCTCATGATCTCGCTGCGGGCGATCTGCCCGCCCTTGCTGGAGGGGTCGGGGGTGGGGGGCGCCGGCGGCTGGTAGGTGCAGTCGTTGGCGAAGGCGGAGAGCAGGGTCTGGGTCCAGCCGCTCGCGTCGACCGGGTCGGAGGGGTGGTAGGCGATGTCGTCCCCCTTGCCGTCGGTGGGATCGGCGTCGTGGTACCAGTACATGCCGCCGTTCGTACGGCCGTAGTAGAGGCCGCCGCCGGGCGAGACCAGGCTGTCGACCGCCGACCACCCGCTGCTCTTGAGCTCCGAACTCTCCCAGTCCCCGACGCCGTTGATCTGGTAGGAGAGCAGCCTGCCGTCGGCCGTGCTAGCGATGAGGACGTCGTCGCCGGCGGCGGCGAGGGTCTTGAGGACGAAGCCCTCGTCGATCACCGCGTGCTTGGCGATGTGGGCGGGCCCGCTGGGCTTGGCCTGGGAGACGTTGTACCGGTGGAGCTGGCCGGCGACCGTGCCGTAGAGGTGCCCGGCGCCGTCGTAGGCCATCTTGTCGAAGGTCCAGCCGCCGTCCCAGATCTTGGTGACTCCGGCCAGGGCCAGGGCGTTGTCGTTGGTCTGGATGTCGACGCGGTACAGGTCCCCGGCGGTCGACGTCACGAGGACGGTGTTGAAGTTCAAGGTGGCCATGGCCTTGGGCGTGAAGCCGAGGTTCGCACCGATCAGGGTCTTGACCCGGTCGCCGGTGTTGGGGGCTATCGCCGTGTAGGTGAGGCGTCCGTCGGGGAGGGTGCCGTAGATCGACACGTTGCCGCCGCAGATCGCGGCGGCCTGCGCCGGGGCGGAGGTGACGGTGACCAGGCCGAGGGTCGTGGCGCCGACGGCGAGGGTGGCGGCGAGGCGGCGCTTGAGGGACGACGAGAGCATGGGTGTCTCCGGATTCGGGCAGCCCGGACGTACGCGTGTCGGGCGGAGGGGAGGGGCGGGAGGAGGGGAGGCTGCGGCTCAATACCAGTTGTTGTTCAGGAAGTGGTTCCAGGCCGCGCAGGGCGTGCCGTACCGGCCGTCGATGTAGGACAGGCCCCACTTGATCTGGGTGACGGGGTTGGTGCGCCAGTCGTCGCCGAAGGCGTCCATCTTGGAACCGGGCAGGGCCTGGGGGATGCCGTAGGCCGTCGAGCCCGGGTTGTCGGCCCAGTAGCGCCAGCCGCTCTCCTTGTCCCAGAGCTGTTCCAGGCAGTTCCACTGGGTGGTGCTGTTCCAGGCGCCGCCGTCGTGCTTGTTCATCAGATCGCGGCCGGCCGCCTTGACCGCGGGTATGTCGGTGCCGTCGAGCGGGTCCGCGGTGGTGGTGCAGGCGAAGGTCTCCGGCTGGGCGGAGAGCAGCTCCTGCGTCCAGCCGCCGGTGTTGACGGGGGTGTCGTTGTGGTAGGCGATGTCGGCGCCGGTCCCGTCGGCCGGGTTGGCGTCCTTGTACCAGTACATGGCGCCCGTGGTTTCGATCCGGCCGTAGTAGAGGCCCCCGCCGGGCGAGACGACCTGGTCGAAGCCGGACCAGCCGGAGGTCTTGAGGTCGTCGCGGTCCCAGCTGCCGTCGCTGCCGATCTTGTACGAGTACAGGGCGCCGGCCGAGGTGGTGGCGAGCAGCCGGTCGTCGCCGGCGGCGGTGAGGGTCTTCAGGACGAAGCCGCTGCCGATCTCCCTGCGCTGGCCGATGTGCGCGGAGCCGGTCGGTTTGGGCTGCGAGACCAGGTACTGGAGCAGGAGGCCGCCCGCCGTGCCGTACAGGTGCCCGTGTCCGTCGTAGGTCAGCTTGTCGTGGGTCCAGCCGCTGTCGAAGATCTTGACGGGCGGGCGCTCGAGGACGAGGGACGTGTTGTTGGTGAGGACGTCGAGGCGGTAGAGCGCGCCGGTGGTCGACGTGACGAGGACGGTGTTGAAGTTGAGCGTCGCCATCGCTTTGGGCTCGAACCCCAGGTCGGCTCCGACGAGCACCTTCTTCAACTCGCCGGTGGCCGGCGTGATGGTGCTGAAGGTGAGACGGCCGTCGGGAAGGATGCCGTAGATCGAGGCGGTCCCGCTGCAGGTGGTCGCCGCCTGTGCCGCGGGGGCGGCGGCGACTGCGGCGGCGGTGAGCAGTCCGGCTCCGAGGGCGCTGGACAGGGCGGCGGCCGCGGTCTTGCGGGCAGCCCGGCGGAGGGTGGTGGTCACGGTGTTCCTTCGTGAGGGCGTCAGCGCCGGGGTTCGGCGGTGCGGTAGCCGTGGGCGCTGAGGGGACCGCGGGCGCCGGAGAGGATGGCGCGGGCCTGGTCCAGGGCGGCGGCCTCGGTGGCGGCGCGCACGAAGAGGTAGAGGTCGACGCCGTGGTCGGCGGCCTTGGCCCGTACGTGCTCCAGCCCGTGTGCGGCCTCGGCGTGGGCCCAGATCAGATCGGAGAGGAGCGCGAGCCCGCCGCGGCGGTGGTCGGGATCCTGGCGCGGGCCGGAGAGGGCGGCTCGGACGACGCGCACGGGGGCTAGTCCCAGTTGATGCTGGCGTCGGCGCCCGCCGGGGGCGTGTCCCAGTTGATGCTGCCGTCGGCGCCCTCCGGGGGCGTGTCCCCGTTGATGCTGGCGCTGATGTGGCTGCCTTCGGCGGGGGCGGCCGCCGGGGTGGTGGTGACGGCGCCGGCGCAGAGGGCGGCGAAGACGGCGGCGACAGCGGTGAAGCGCGCGGTGCGGGACATGGTTTCCCCCGAGGTCGAGAGCTGGGCGGTGGTCCGTTCGGTGCGGTGTGCTGCGCGCTGTCCCGGACCGTCCTTGAGGCTCTGGCCTGAGCCGGGGACCTTCGTCCCCGCCGTCCCGGTGATCACCATGGTGCTGCGCGCACGACCTGTGCAGAAGGGTTTCCGCCTGGCACCAAGGGGCCTGGCACCTTGGTGCCAGGTTTGGCCTACGATCGCGGTGGCGGCGGCCCGCAGGGGCGGCCGAAGTGACGCTGGGGGGCGGGGACTTGCTGCAGGCACTGGGGCTCGGGGCCGATGTGGAAGCCGTGTACCGGGGGATGCTGGCCGACCCGTCGGGAGGGGTCGCCGACCTGGCCGACCGGCTCGGTCTCACCGAGACGCAGGTCCGCGAGGGCCTGGACCGGCTGGTCGACCTGGACCTGCTCAGACCGTCACGGGACTGTCCGGGCGCGCTGCGGGCGGTCAGGCCGGAGCTGGGCCTGGAACTGCTGCTGCGCCGGCAGGAGGAGGAACTGGCCCGCCAGCAGGAGGAGCTGGCCCGCAGCAAGGCCGCGGCGGCGCAGGTGGTCTCCGAGTTCGCGGAACTGCGCCCGAACACCGAGGTCGACGGCGCGGAACGGCTCGTGGGGATGGACGCCATCCAGAGCCGGCTCGAAGAGCTCGCCCACGGCCTGGAGCGCGAATGCCTGGCCATCCTGCCGGGCGGCGCCCTGTCCGGGGCGAGCCTGGAGTCCTCCCGGCCGCTCGACGAGCGGGCGCTGGCCCGCGGCATCGAGATGCGCTCGGTCTACCAGGACAGCGCCCGCAACGACCCGACGACCCTGGCCTACGCCCGCTGGCTCACCGAACAGGGCGGGCAGGTCCGCACGAGCCCGCTGCTGCCGCCGCGCCTGCTGGTCTTCGACCGCACGGTGGCGGTCGTCCCCATCGACCCGGCGAACTCACGCCTGGGCGCCCTGTGCACCAGCGCCCCGGGGATCGTGGCGTCCCTGGTCACCCTGTTCGAGCAGACGTGGCAGGCCGCCGTACCGCTGGGCGCGGACCGCTGCCGTACGGACGACAGCCGGCCCAGCGCGGCCGAGCTGGAACTGTTGAAACTGCTGGCCTCCGGCCTGACCGACGAAGCCGCCGGCAAGCGGCTCGGGGTGTCCCTGCGCACCGTCAGGCGGCAGATGTCCGCGCTGATGGAACGCCTCCACGCCACGAGCCGCTTCGAGGCGGGCCTCAAGGCGGCCCAGCAGGGCTGGCTCTAGGTCACAGGCTGCGGACGAAGGCGGCGAAGGCGGCCGTCCCGACGGTGAACACGGGCCCGTCGGGATTCTTGGAGTCCCGCACGGCGACCCGACAGGGCTGCGCGGCCACCTCGACGCAGTCGCCGCCGTTGCTACCGCTGTACGAAGCCTTGTGCCAGGTGGCGCCGCCGAGGGGTGCGCACTCGACGCAGTCGCCGCCGGTGTTACCGCTGTAGCTGGACTTACGCCACACGGCGCCCGCCGGGTTCTGGTTGCTCCGCATACCGCTCCTCCATGACCCGCGTGATCAACGCCGCCGAGTCCTCGACAGAGAGTGCGGCGGCCTGCAAGTGAGCGTAACGAAGGGCGGCTTCCCGCACCGTGTCGGGGTTGGCCGTCGTGTGGCCCGAGATCAGGTCTTCCGTGTACACGAGGTCCGGGTCGTTGGCGAACCGCATCGCGTTGAACGCCCCGATCAGGCCAGCGTGTTCGCCCGCCGAGTTGGCCAACACCTGGATCTGAACCCACCGGTTCTCACGGAAGCTCAGCAGGTGGGCGAGTTGCTCGCGCATCGCCTCTCGACCGCCGATCTCCCGGTGTAGCACTCCCTCGTCGAGCACCACCCAGACCACCGGTGGCTTCTCCCGCCGCAGGATGCGATGGCGCTCCATTCGGGCCGCGACCAGCTCTTCGAGCTGGTCCGGCAGCCCGCTGGCCAGAACAGCTCGTGCGTACGCCTCCGTCTGGAGCAGTCCGTGTACCAGTTGGGGCTGGTAGGCGGAGATGTACGCCGCCCGGGCCTCCATCTCCGCGTACGCCTGGAACCATGTCGGCAGGACGCTCCGCAGGACCAGGCCCACCAGGCGGGAGAAGTGGCCGTCCGTACCGAGCGCCGCGTCCAGCCGCTCCGAAAAATCCCTGGTCGGGACCCGGCGGCCGTTTTCTACCATGCCGATCAGGGAGCCGGTGCAGAAGATGATCGCGCCCAGTTCCGCCTGTTTCAGGCCCGCTTCCTCCCTCAGCCGGCGCAGCTCGTAGCTGTAGTAGTCCAGCGGCGAGGCGCTGGGATCGATGTCGCGGGCCTGGATCATGAGACGGCACCCCCAAGCGGGAAACGGGCTTGTGGCCGAGCGTAGCGACCTCGCTACGGACCGGTGTCCGGAATCCGGCAACCATGTCACACACCTCCGCCCCGCCCCCGGAGGGGCAGGGCGGAGGCGTCGCTCGGCGCGGGGTGGGGGGAGATCAGCAGGCGCCGAGGTCCTTCCAGACACCCCATTCACCGGTGGTGCCCGGCGTCTCGTTCTGCGTCCACCACTGGGCCTTGTACTTGCGGCCGTTGTGGGAGACCTCGTTGCCGGCGGTGTAGACGGTGCCCGCGACGTACGCCGGGGTCGAGCCGCAGCCGGTCGGAGGCTGGGTGGTCGGCGGGGTCGTGGTGGGCGGGGTCGTGGTGGGCGGCGTGGTCGTCGGCGGGGTGGTGACCGGCGGCTGCGTGGTGCCGCCCAGGGCGTTGGAGATCTGGCCCAGGAGCGTGGCGTTGTTGTCCAGGCCGAGCAGGGAGTACATCATCGCGCCGGCCAGGCCGCGCTGCTTGCCGTAGTCGACCCGGGCCTGGATGGACTTCTGGTTCAGGCCGGTGAAGAACTCGCCGTCCTTGTAGAAGTACGAGGACTTCGACTGGTCGTCCCAGAAGGTGGTCGCCGCGTTGTCGACGATGCCGCCGAGCTCCTTGTAGTGCGCGATGCCCGCCTGCTGGCTGAGCGGCCGGGCGGCTGAGCCGCCGGTCGCGGTCTGGGCCAGGCCGTTGGTGGTGCCGGCCGGGACGCCCTTCCAGCCGCGGTAGTAGAACTCGTAGCCCAGGGTCAGCTTGCCGGCGGGGAAGCCGCCGGTGATGCCGTAGGCCGGGTTGCCGTCGATCCAGGAGTCGATGGCGTTGTCGATGCTGTACTTCTCGGTGCCCGGCGCGATCGGGTCGGTCGGGTCGGCCGCGGACGGGTACAGCGGGGACTGGTGGTACGTGGGCCCGTCGCCGTCCCAGGCGCCGTGCATGTCGTACGTCATGATGTTGGCGTAGTCCAAGTACTGGCCGATCTTGTCGGTCTCGATGTACTTGATCTTGTCCTGGCCGGCCGGCAGGGCCGCGGTCAGCATGTACTTCTTGCCGCCGTTGGCCGCGCCCTCGGCGTCGAGCTGCTTGCGGAACTCCTGGAGCAGCAGGGTGAAGTTCTGCTTGTCCTCGGGGCCGTAGTGGTTGCCGAGGTGGCCGCCGGCGGAGCCCGGGTACTCCCAGTCGATGTCGATGCCGTCGAAGATGCCCGCCGCGGTGCCCGGGCCGCCGAAGCCGCCCTCCACCGGGAGGTCGCCCTTGATGTACTGCTTGATGCAGGAGGTGACGAACTTCTTGCGGGAGGCGTCGGTCTTGGCCGCGTCGTGGAAGTACTTGGAGTACGTCCAGCCGCCGAGAGAGATGTTGATCTTCAGGTGGGGGTACTTGGCCTTCAGTTCCTTGAACTGGTTGAAGACGCCCACGATCGGCTGGTTCCAGGTGTCGGCGACGCCGTCCACGCTGTCGGCCGCACCGAAGGACTTCTGGTAGTCGGCGTAGGAGTCGCCCGCGCCGTCCCCGGCGTTGGGGTTGTTGTCGTCGCCCGCCGCCTTGTTCGCCTCGAAACAGGTGAGTTCGGTGGGGTGGATGTTGCCGAACGAGTAGTTGATCACGTCCAGCTTGCCCGCTATGCCGCGCGTGTCGAGGTGCTTGGGGTAGAAGGCGTTCCCGTACACGCTCCACTGGTCGTAGTACGCGATGCGGACGCCGCCGGCCGCGGCGGTGGCGGAGGCGTCGGCTGCCTGCGCGGTGCCGAACCCGGCGAAGGAGGCGAGCGCACCGGCTGCCAGCGCGGCCGTGGCGGCGGCCGCGATGAGGGGTTTACGGATGTGCATGAACTGCCTCCGGGGGGGTGGGAGGGGAGGGCATCAGCTTCAGGTGAGAGAAGTGATAGCGATCACGCCACGCCCCAGTCAATGGTTTGGACCAAAGAAGGACTAGACCACTGAGCAGCCAAAGTGGCTCGTCAGAGACCTGAGCGGACATCAGAAACCGCTCGCCACCCCGGGTGACGAGCGGCTTAAGGGTGCCTTAGGCCATGCTCCGGCAAGGTTTCGGCAACAAACCAGCCGAACCCCGTTTCCCCGCGGTCACCCCTGGTCCGGACCCTCCGACGGCATCCCGTACGCATCTGCGACGAGCCCGTACGAGCGCAACCGGGCCGCACCGCTGTGGGCGTTGGCGGTCAGCATCAGCTCGTCCGCGCCCGTCCGCGCGGCCAGGCCGTCGAGTCCGGCGCGCACCTCGTCGGGGGTGCCGTGGACGATGTTCGCGAGCCAGCCGTCCACGAACTCCCGCTCGAGCGGGGAGAACGGGTACGCCGCCGCCTCCTCGGGCGTCGGGACGAGCCCGGGCCTGCCGCTGCGCAGCCTCAGCATCGACAGCGCCCCCGTGAGCACTTGGGCGCGGGCCTCGGCGGCGGTGTCCGCGGCCAGCGCCGAGACTCCGATGAGGGCGTACGGGGCGTCCAGGACGGCGGAGGGCCGGAAGCTCTGCCGGTAGAGGTCGAGCGCGGGCAGGGTGCCGGCCGCCGAGAAGTGGTGGGCGTAGGCGAAGGGCAGGCCGAGCTCGCCGGCGAGGCGGGCGCTGAAGCCGGAGGAGCCGAGCAGCCACAGCGGCGGCCGCCCGGCGGGCCCCTGCACCGGACCGGGCACGGCGTGCACGCGGGCGTACGGGTGTCCGTCGGGGAAGTCGTCGTCGAGGAAGCGGGTGAGCTCCGCGAGCTGCCGGGGGAACTCCTCGGCGGCCTCGTCGAGGCGGCCGGTCCCGCGCAGCGCGAGGGCCGTGCGCCCGTCGGTGCCGGGAGCCCGGCCGAGGCCGAGGTCGATGCGGCCGGGGGCGAGCGCCTCCAGGGTGCCGAACTGCTCGGCGACGGCGAGCGGGGCGTGGTTGGGCAGCATGACCCCGCCCGAGCCGAGCCGGATGCGGGAGGTGTGGGCGGCGAGGTGCGCCAGGATCACGGCCGGGGAGGAACTGGCGACCCCGGGCATGGAGTGGTGCTCGGCGACCCAGTGGCGGTGGTAGCCGCGGGACTCGGCGAGCCGGGCGATGTCCACGCTGGTGCGCAGGGAGGCGTGGGCGGTGCTGCCGGCGCCCACGGTGACGAGGTCCAGGACCGAGAGCGGAACGGGCGCGCCGCCCCTCGCGGTGCCGTGGATACCATCGCCGCCCTGCTGTCGGCCCGCGTCCCCGGTGTCACTCATCGTCGCTCCCGTCTCGCATCCTCGTCCGTACGAAGAAATCGAACCGTCGGCGATGCCCGGGCATTCCCGGCACACCGGGACGGTGGGCGTGACCATGGCATATGCCAGTGGGGTAGATCCTGGCCGGGCGACGTGATTGAGCCATCAATCTCCTCAACAGGCGCTCCACATGGGCCTCTTGATGGCTATCGTGGTAGGGCAAGCGGTAACAACCTGCTAGGGGGAAACCGTGGCGCTGAAGCCCGAGCCGACCGCGCCGTTCCACTCGGTGCTGTACGCACTACGCGTACTCGAAACGATCTCACGGCACACCGGCGGTGTGACCGATGTGCAGATCGCGCGTGAGACCGGCCTGCCCGCAGTCCATCTCGCCCCGATGCTGCTCATGCTGCGCCGGGAGGGATATGTCCTGCAGGTGTCCGACGGCGCCTACGCCATAGGGGATTCCCTCGTCCTGCTCGGCTCCGGCGTCGACCGGCAGCAAGCCCTGACGGACAAGCTCCAGGAGACCCTGGACCGGCTGCGGGACTCCGTGGGGGCGGCGGTCTACATCAGCCGGTACGTGGACGGCGAGGTCAGAATCACACAGTTCGCGGACAGCCCGCGCACTCCCAAGGTCCACGAGTGGGTCGACTTCCGCTCCGCGGCGCACGCCAGCGCGGTCGGGAAGTGCCTGCTGACCCAGCTCGATCTGAACGGGCGGCGTGACCACCTGTCCCGTCACAAGATCGCGCGGCTCACGTCGAAGACGATCGTGAACGAGCGGATCCTGTTCTCCAAGCTGGACGCCCAGCCGGCCACCGTGCCCGTGCTGGACCTCCAGGAGTACGCCGTGGGCACCGTCTGCGCGGCCGTCCCGATCACGGCCGGGGCCTCGGTGGGCTGCCTGGCCCTGTCGATGCCGGTCGAGCACGCGCACCGGCTGCGGGCCGCGGCGGACACCCTGAACCGGAAGGCAGCGCCGTTGCTGCTCTCGCTCACCCTGTAGGACCAGGCCGGCGGGGCATCCCGCCGGAAAACACTTCGGGCGGTTCCCGGTGAACCGGAAACCGCCCGAAGGACAGGTGCGCCGCCAGGGACTCGAACCCCGGACCCGCTGATTAAGAGTCAGCTGCTCTAACCAACTGAGCTAGCGGCGCCTGCTGACAGAGAAAATACTACCTGCTCCTCCGGGGTGCTCAAAACCAGCCCCGGCGGCGGCCCCGTGCCCTGCCCCGGAGCCCGGCGCTAGCGGTGGAGGAGGTCGAGGCGGGACTGGGCCTCGTACACGGCCAGGAGCTCGGACCGGTCCGCCTCGGTCAGGCGGCGGTAGCCCCCCGCCGGGGAGCGGTGCCAGACCGGATCGGTGCAGAGGAACGACTCGCGGCGCAGGCCGACACGGTGGACCTTGTTCGTCGCCGTGACGGGCATCTCGTCCACGAGCCTGACGTACCGCGGGGCCATCTTCGTCCCCAGGTCCGGCTGCGCGGCCAGGAACGCCGCGAACGCGTCGGGGTCGAAGCCGGCCCCCTCCCGGAGGGCGACCGCGGCCATCACCTGGTCCCCCGCGACCTCGTCCGGCACCGCGTACACCGCGACCGCCGCCGCGACGTCCCACCGCGCCAGGATGTTCTCGATCACCGCCGCGGCCAGGTTCTCGCTGTCGACGCGCAGCCGGTCGTCCGTACGGCCCGCGAAGTACAGGAAGCCCGCCGCGTCGCGGAAGAACAGGTCGCCCGTCCAGTACCAGCCCTGCCGCGTACGGGCGGCCTCCGCCTCGGGGTTGCGCCAGTACCCCTCGAACAGGCTCCGGCCCCGGTTGACGAGCTCGCCGATGGCGGCCGAGCCGTTCAGCAGGCGGCCCTGCGCGTCCAGCACCGCTGCCGGGCATTCGGCGCCCGTCTCCGGGTCGATCACCGCGAGGTCGTCCCCCTCCCCCGCCCGGCCCAGTGCGCCCGGCGGGGTGTCCGGCGTGTGCTGGACGGAGGCGCCTCCCTCGGTGGCCCCGTAGCCCTCCACCAGCGGGACGCCGAACCGTTCGGCGAAGCGCGCCGCGTCCACCGCCCCGGCCTCGGTGCCGAAGCCGAGCCGCAGGGTGTGCTCGCGGTCGTCGGGCCGGGGCTCGGTGGCCAGCAGGTACTGGACGGCCCGCCCGACATAGGTGAAGTACGTCGCCCCGTACGCGCGCACGTCGTCCAGGAACGCCGACGCGGAGAAGCGCCGGCGCAGCGCCACCGACGCGCCGCCCGCGAGCGCCGGCAGCCAGTCGGCGATGACCGCGTTGCCGTGGAACAGCGGCATGCAGACGTAGTGGACGTCCTGCGGGGTGACCGAGAAGCGGCGGGCCAGCGCGGACCCGGCCGCCGCGAGCCGGCCCTGCGTGCAGATGGCGGCCTTGGGGGCGCCGGTGGAGCCGGAGGTGAAGTAGAGGAGCAGCCGGGATTCCGGGCCGGGGGCGCCCAGCGTCGCCTCGCCGGGCTTGGCGGCGGCGTAGGGGGCGAGCAGGGCCGCGTACTCCTCGGTGCCGGTGACCAGGAGGCGTACGCCCGGCAGGTCGAGGCCGCGCAGCAGCGGCAGGTGGGCGCTTTCGGTGACCAGGATCCGGCACCCGGTGTGCAGGATGTCGCGCGCCAGCTCGGGGCCGCGCCGGGTGGGGTTGATCCCGGCGACGGCGGCCCCCGCGAGGGCCGCCGCGCCGAGCCAGAACGGGAACTCGGGGGTGTTGTCCAGCAGCACTCCAAGGTGCGGTTCGGCCCCCGGAGGCATGAGGTCGACGAGGAGCGCGGCGCGCGCGGCGGCCTCCTGGGCGGTCCGGTGGTGGCTGAGGACGGTGGGTCCGGTGTCCTCGTACTTCAGCCCCGGCCGGTGGTCGCCCCATTGGCGCGCCACGAGCTCCGCGACGGTCTCGGGTGCAGTCGTCGTCCGCATGCCGCCGGAGATTAGCTGACGTTGCGTCAGAATTGAACGTCGGAGCAGGCGTAGAAGGCGTTTGCCGTGTCGTTGATCGTCCAGACCGCCAGGATCAGGTGCCGGCCGGTCCGGCCGCTCGGCATGGCCGCCTGGTGGACGGTGGTCATCGCGGGGCGGGCGCCGTTGTAGGCGACGGTGAGGAAGGGCTGGGGTTCGAGGTCGGCGCGGGTGAGGGCCTTGGTGCCGTTCCAGCCGTTCTTGGTGACGTAGTACTTGAAATCGGTGGTGGAGTGGTTGGCGGTGAACTGCCACCGGAAGGCATAGCTCTGCCCGCTGGTCACCCGGGTGGTGGGCCAGGCTCCACCGCGCGGGTTGTCGAGCTCCGCGAACTGCGGGAGGCCGGCGGAACATATCTTGCCGTCGGCGGGCCCGGCGGCCGGGAAGCCCTTGAGGCCCTCGACGCTCTGCGGCTCCCACTGGATGGCGCCGCAGTCGGAGACGGTCTTGTTGGCGCAGAGCTTCTGGCGGCTGATGGGGGTGTCGGTGTAGCCGTGGCTGCTGGCGCTGGGGGCGCCCAGGAGGGTGATTCCGGCGACGAGGCCGAGGCCGAGCGCGGCGGCGCCCGCCCGTTCGGGCATGCGGAAGTGACGCATGATGCTCCTTGAACGTGGGGGGAGTTCGGCGAGAGCGTGCGCACGCGTGGGGATGGTGTTCGGATCTGGCGGAACTGGCGGAACTGGCGGAACTGGCGGAACTTAGGTCTAGACCAAGTCTCAGACTATTGACGGCAGTTGGCCGTGTCCATACCAACGGAAGAACGGGTGGTCCGGTCCGAACCGGCCACCCGTTCCCGTACTTCCCGTACTTCCCGTACCTTCCCGTACGTCAGGAGGCTCGCTAGTCGCAGCGCCCCGTGTAGAAGGCGACCGTGAGGTCCTTCACCAGCGCCTTGCGCTCGTAGTCGTCGAGCTCGACGAGCCCGCGCGAGGTGAGGCGGTGCACGGTGTCGTCGACGGCGTCCACGACCGAGGTCAGCACGGTGTCCCGGTGCTTGGCGTCGATCGCCGCGACCCGGCGGCGGCGCATGGCCTCGGCGACCTCGGGCGCGTACTCGATCCGGGTCGGCTGGGCCGAGAAGACCTCGATCCCGACGGCCTCGGTCTCCGCCGCCAGCATCCGGGTCAGCGCGTCGCCGACGGCCTCGGCGTCGCGCAGGGTCGGGGCGTCCTCGTGGAAGGCGTCGGCGGGGAGCTGGGACAGCACGCGGGCCATGGCGGATTCGACCTGTTCGGCCAGGTACTCCACGTGGTCCGCGACGGCCAGGGCGGCCCGGGCGGTGTCCTTGACCTGCCAGACGACCTGGACGACCACCTGGAGGGCCAGGCCGCCGGAATCCACGGCGGGCATGGGCTCGCTGCGCCAGTGCCGCAGGCGTACGTCGACCCGGCGGCGCAGCAGCAGGGGGCTGATCCAGGTGAGTCCGGTACGGCGGACCGTGCCGCGGTAGCGGCCGAAGAGGGTGAGCACCCAGGCGTGGCCGGCCCGGGAGCGGCCGAGGCCGCCGAGGGCGAGGAGGGCGACGATGCCGAGGAAGGCGAGCGGGGGCCAGTGGGTGGCGTGCAGGCCCTGGTAGGCGCGCGGGGTGGCCCCGAAGGCGGCCACGATCGTGGCGGGGACGACCCCGGCCCGCCAGAGCACGGCCGTGCAGCCGGCGAGGGCGAGCCCGCCGATGGCCACGCCGATCCAGCCGGGGAGCACCGGACCGCGGTGCTCCCGGAGCCGGTCGTCGCCCCGCGGGACCCGGCGGCCGGGGGCGGGGCGGGGTGCGGCGGGGGGCCGGGGGGCGCGGGGCCGGGCCGGGGCGGGCTCGGCCTTCTGCGCGCCGAGGAACGGCAGGTGCACCGGCATCTCCGTCGCGGCGCTGCCGCGCGGGAGGCCCGGGGCGGGCCTGTCCCGGGTGTCGTCCTCCTCCACGAGGGCACGCGCGACGGCCCGCGCCACGATCCCGACCACCCCGGGCCCGGGCACCCCGGACCGCGCGACGCCACGCTCGGGCTCGGGCTCGGGCTCGGGATCCGCGGCGAGATCCGAAACGGGGTCCGAGTCCGGATCGAAGTCCAGCTCCACGCCCCCCGGTTCCGTCTCGACGGCAACCTCCGGCTCGGGCCGGGGGGCCGGTGCGACGGGGGCTTCCGGCTCGCGCCGGGGGGCCGGTGCGGCGGCTTCCCGCTCGCGCCGGGGGGCCGGTGCGGCGGCTTCCCGCTCGCGCCGGGGCGCCGGCTCCTGCCGACCGGCCCCGGCCGCAGCCTCCAGCTCCTGCCGGAGCTCCGGCTCGCGCCGGGGGGCCGACTCGTGGCGGGGGGCCGACTCGTGGCGGGAGATGGGCTCGTGGCGGGGGGTCGGCTCGTGCCGGGGGGTCGGCTCGTGCCGGGGGGTGGGCTCGTGCCCGAGGGCCGACCCCCGCCGGAGCACTGGCTCCTGCCGCAGGGCCGGTGCGGCCGAGGCTTCCGGATCACTCCCGAGACCCGACTCGGCCACCGTCTCCCGCTCGCGCCGGGCGTCCAGCTCCTGACCGAGGGCCGACTTGCTCCGGAGACCCGGCTCTTGCCGGGGGGTCGGCTCGTGCCCGAGGGGCGGCTCCTGGCGGGGGGACGGGGCGGTCGTAGCGGGGGGTGCCGGGGTGGGCTCGGGGTGCGGGTGGGGAACGGATCGCAGGTTCGGCTCCGACGCGGGGGGCGTGGTTTCGGCAGTGGGGAGGCGTAGGCGCAGGGTGGAGGCCGCGGCGGGGGGCGCCTCGTCCTGAGGGTGCGGAATGTCCAGGGCCGCGTGTACCGGTTCGGGCTCGGTGCGGGCCCGGGCGGCCGGTACCTCGGGCCCGGACGCCAGCAGCACCGCGGGCGCGGTGGCCCAGCCGGTCGAGGTCTCGCCCGAAGCCGCAGCCGGAGCCGGGGCAGAAGCCGGAGCCGGGCTCGAAGCCGAAGCCAAGGCCGGGGCCGGGCCCGAAGCCGAAGCCAAGGCCGGGGCCGGGCCCGAAGCCGGAGCCAGGGCCGCAGCCGGAGCCGGGCTCGAAGCCGAAGCCGAGGCCGGGGCCAGGCCCGAAGCCGGGGCCGCAGCCGGAGCCGGGGCCAGGCCCGAAGCCGGGGCCGCAGCCGGAGCCGGGGCCAGGCCCGAAGCCGGAGCCGCAGCCTGGCCCGAAGCCAGTGCCGCAGCCGCAGCCGGGCCCGAAGCCGGGGCCAGGGCCGGAGCCGCAGCCTGGCCCGAAGCCAGAGCCGGAGCCGCAGCCCGGCCCGAAGCCGAAGCCGGAGCCGGACCCGAAGCCTGGGCGGGAGCCGAAGCCGCAGCCGAAGCCGCAGCCGAAGCCGCAGCCGAAGCCAGTGCCGCAGCCGGGCCCGGGGCCGGAGCCAGGCCCGAAGCCAGAGCCGGAGCCGCAGCCCGGCCCGAAGCCGAAGCCGGAGCCGGGGCCGGGCCCGAAGCCGCAGCCGGGGCCGGGGTCGGGGTCGTGGCTGGGCTGGGGAGTGGGTTGGGGGCTGCCGCTGCGTCCCGTACCGGCGCCGGAACGGGGGCAGGGGCGGCCACCGGCGGCACCCGGAAGGTGCCCGTGGCCGAGGTGGTGCGCGTGGGGTACATCGTGTCCTCCGTCATGCGAACAGCCGGCGCCAGGTTTCCGGGCCCGGGTAGCCGTTGGCCGAGGCGCCGCGCCAGCCCTGCGCGCGCTGGAACGCCTCGACGTTGCGGCGGTCGGCCTCGCTCCAGCGCGGCCCCGGACCGGACGTGTAGTGCTTGCCGAAGCCCTTCTTGATCAGTTGGCGGCCGAGGGCGGTGATCGCCGCGTGCGAGCGGCCCGGCCGGAACACCGAGGCCCCGGGGTAGGCCCGTACCCCGCCCGGCCCCGGCGCGCCCCCCACCGTCGGCGGGATGTCCTTGCCCTGGCGCTCGACCAGCAGGCGCCAGGTGTGCGCGCCCGGAATGCCGTCCGCGTCGGCGCCGGTCCAGCCCTGGGCGGCCTGGAAGGCCTGCGTGGCCAGCCGGTCGTGCTCGCTCCACGTCCGGTCGGCCACCCCCTTCGGGTAGAAGCGGAACGCGCCGCGGTCGATCAGCATCCGGCCCAGCTGCGCCACGTGGTCGTTGGTCCGCCCCGGGCCGAACTTCGCCGCGCCGGGGAACACCGTCGAGTCCCCCGGCTTGGGCCCCGGGACCGGCTCCTCGGGCACGATCCCGCCCTTCACCCCGTTGAACCGGTACGGGACGTACTTCGACCCGTTGGCCCAGTACCCGTAGGGCGTGGCCAGCTTCCGCGTCGTGGGCCGCGTCTGCTCGTAGGCGATGTAGTGCGTCTGCGTCTCGTCGGCCCAGCCGCCGAAGATGACCACGTGCGAGCCGTTGTTGGGGTCCGCCGGGTTGTGGAAGAGCAGCATGTCCCCCGGCAGCAGCTCAGCCTTGGTGATCTTGGTGGCGAACTTGTCGAGGCTCCCCGTCCACTCGTTGGTACCGAGGTTCCAGACCATCGAGACGTAGCCCGAACAGTCCTGCCGGTAGCCGTCCGTCCAGTACTCGGACATGCTGTACGGGACCTTCGCGTCCAGCCACAGCTTCGCCCGGTTGATGATCGTGGTCCGGTCGATCCGCTTCACCCCGGCGGGCGCCCCCGGCTTGCCGACCGCGCCGCCCTTCGGCCCGTGCAGCGGGGTCCGGGCCCCTTGCGGGGACCCGGGGTCGTCCAGGGCCACCGGCCCCGTGGCCGGGGCGGCCACCGCCACCGCGGCCGCGCCGCCACCGCTCAGGACCACTCCGGCGGCGGTGGCCAGGACCAGCGCCCGGCGCGCCCCGCGGGCTGCGGGATGACCCCCGTCCCGCAGCGGTATGGCCCGCGCGCGGGCGAGACTGCGGCGGCGCTGGGCGCACCCCCGGCACGCGCAGTCGCCCGCGGGCTCGTACTCCTCAAAGGCGGGCATCGGCATCTGCACATGCGTCGGCGGCTGCATCGTCATGCGGTTCCGTCCACTCCCCTGCTCGTCCACTGGTCAGCCGGCGCCGTATCTGGCGGGTCATCAGATGCGGCACGGCCACACATATCGTGCACGACAAACCCCTCAAACATGGGTTAATCGGACAAGGCGGGCGTGGCTGGTCACGAGCACCTCTCGAGGTGGGGTAGAGTTTTCCCTGTCAGCAAGCGCCGCTAGCTCAGTTGGTTAGAGCAGCTGACTCTTAATCAGCGGGTCCGGGGTTCGAGTCCCTGGCGGCGCACAGACGGAAGAAGCCCCGCAGCGAAAGCTGCGGGGCTTCTTCATTTTCCTCCGTACCGCCGCGCGGCTAGGCCGCCGTTCCCGGCCGCACGCCGGCGCCCGTCAGGTAGGCGGAAACCACCACGTTGGCCGTGTACTCCTTGGCCGCCTTGTCATAGGTACCCCCGCAGGTCACCAGCCTCAGCTCGGCGCGGCCCCGGATCCGCTGGCCGTACGCCTTGTGCGGGTCGAAGGCCGCCCGCTCGTAGACCCGTACGTCCTCGATGGTGAACTCGGCGACCGAACCGTCCGCCCGCACCACCCGCACCTTCTCGCCCGGCTGCGCCGAGCTCAGCCCGTAGAACACGGCCGGCTTGGACTTCGTGTCCACGTGCCCCACCATCAGCGCGGCCCCGGCGGCCCCCGGCTGCACCCCGTTGCCCCACCAGCCCACCGTGCCGGGGCGGTCGTACGGGGGCGGCTCGATCGCACCGTCCGCGTCCAGGCCCCGGGAGATCACGGGGGCCTGGATGCCTATGGAGGGCACGTCGACGCGCTGGGGAAGGGACGCGGCCAGCGGGGCGCGGGCCGCGGGCAGGGCCGGGCCCATCGCCCCGCCGGCCTGTCCGGCGAGTGTGGCCGGGACCCCGGTGATCTGCCGGCCCCACAGCCACAGGCCCAGGACCAGCACCGACCAGGCGGCGAAGGTCAGCAGTCGGCCACCGCCGGAGGACTTGCCCTCGGTCGTACGCCCCTCGCTCGTGCGCCACTCGTTCATGCGCCGCTCGTTCAGTCACCGCTGCGGCGGCGGCGCAGCGCCAGCGCCCGGCCGGCGACGGCCAGGGTGGCGGCGGCGGCCAGGACCGCTCCGATCACCGTGTGCGGCAGACCCGGGCCGTCGCCCCCGTGCCCGTCCTTCTTCGCCGCCGCGGCCAGCCGGGAGGTCTCCTCGACTTCGGCGGACATGCCGCCGCCGCCCGCGTGGACCGGCCAGACCGGGGAGGCGTGGTGGCTCGGGCGGCGGTGGGCGATCTCGATGGAGCCGCTGACCTTGTCGTGGCCGTCGCAGGTCACCCGCACGGAGTGCCAGCCCGGCTGGGCGTGCGAGCTGATCATCGCCTCGCCGTAGAGCGGGCTGCGGCCGCCGTCGCGCCCGTACAGCTCGGCGTCCGTCACGAAGACCGAGGACGTGGCCTCGCCCCTGGTGCCGTGGCAGCCGCTGACGCGCAGCTTGACCTGGGTTCCCGCGTGGGCCGGGTTCGGATCGACCGAGATGCTGCCGCCGTGGTCGCCGCGACCGCCGCGGTCCTCCTCACCCGCGAGGGCGGTGGGCGCGGTCACCGCGGAGAACGCGGTCAGGGCGACGGCCACCCCGGCGACACGAAGGGCGATGTGGACACTGCGCATGGTGAACCTCCTCAACAAGGAGATTCACGCCCGGTACGCCGCTCCGCATCCGGAGCGGCGCCGTACGTGTCAGCCGAACGCCTTAAACGAGGTCCACCAGGTCGGCGATCGAGTCGACGGTCTTGGTGGGGCGGTACGGGAACCGCTCGGTGTCCAGGGCCGTGGTGAGACCGGTCAGGACCAGGAAGGTCTGCATGCCCGCCTCCAGGCCGGCCAGCACGTCGGTGTCCATCCGGTCACCGATCATCGCGCTGGTCTCCGAGTGCGCGCCGATCGCGTTGAGACCGGTGCGCATCATCAGCGGGTTGGGCTTGCCCGCGAAGTACGGCTTCTTGCCGGTGGCCTTGGTGATCAGTGCGGCGACCGCGCCGGTGGCCGGCAGCGGGCCCTCGGTGGAGGGGCCGGTCTCGTCGGGGTTGGTGCAGATGAAGCGGGCGCCCGCGTTGATCAGGCGGACCGCCTTGGTCATGGCCTCGAAGCTGTAGGTGCGGGTCTCGCCCAGGACCACGTAGTCCGGCTCGTGGTCGGTCAGGACGTAGCCGATGTCGTGCAGGGCGGTGGTCAGGCCCGCTTCGCCGATCACGTACGCGGTACCGCCGGGGCGCTGGTCGTCGAGGAACTTCGCGGTGGCCAGGGCCGAGGTCCAGATGTTCTCCACGGGGACGTCGAGGCCCATGCGGCTGAGGCGGGCCTGGAGGTCCCGGGGGGTGTAGATGGAGTTGTTGGTCAGCACCAGGAAAGGCTTGCCGGATTCGCGCAGCCGCTTGATGAAGGCATCGGCTCCGGGGATCGGGGTGCCCTCGTGGATGAGGACCCCGTCCATGTCGGTGAGCCAGGATTCGATCGGCTTGCGCTCTGCCACTGGACTGTTCTCCGCTCTCGGTGGCGTCTGACCTCTGTGACCTCTGGTCTCTACCACCCTATCGGGGCCGGGTCGGGGACGCTCCGGGCGTCCACGGCCCGGACCCCGGGGGCCCGGGCTCAGCCCAGGCGGACGTTGTCGACGCTGAAGGCGACGGCACGGCGAGGCCCACGACCACGGACGGCACGGCGACGGGCAGCATGAACAGCGCGTCCAGGGACCGCTTCCCGCGCGGGCCGAGGGCCGCGCCGGCCAGCGCCGCCCAGGTGCCGACGGTGAGCGCCGGCAGGCTCGCGGCCACGGCGGTGACCAGGCTGGCGGCCCGGCCTGGAGGGAGTCGCCCTGTACGGCGGAGGCGTAGTGCGCGGTGGTCGGGCCGGAGGGGAACGCGCCGGACCAGTGGGTGGCGAAGGTGGCCGCGACCACGACGAGCAGGGGCAGGGCGAACAGGGGCAGGGCGAACAGGGGCAGGGCGAACAGGGGCTTGAACCAGGTAGGGGCGGTTCCGGTCGGAACTATGCGGGCCGCAGACGGGTCGTGAAGCTGAACCGGTCGCCACGGCAGAGCGAACCGCACCCGCTCCAGTTGGATGCCGTCCTGGTCCCGCGAGAGGCGGTGGATGAGCAGCATGGGGAGGGCGGGCGGGGTGCCGATCAGCAGGGCCTCGCGGGGCATGGCGAGGACCGTCTCCAGCTTTTCGTCGGCCGCCAGAACCCGCTCCAGGTGCCAGACCGGCTCACCGGCCTCGGCGCCGATGCCGGGGGCGAGGTCGGGCGGGCACGCGAACCGCTGGAGGCCGATCAGGTTCTATGCGGGGCGGGTGAACGGAGATCGGCGGGCGGAATCCTCGCGACCCGGGTCAGCGGGCGGAATCCTCGCGACCCGGGTCAGCGGGCGGACCGGCGGGCGGGGGCGCGCAGCCGCCGGGCACCGATCACGAGGCCGCCGCCGACGGCGAGGGCGAGGGCGGCGCCCGCCCCGGCCCCGTACGCCTGCTCCCGGGACCCGGTGTGCGCGAGGGAACCCGCCTCGTGCGGGCCCTGCGGACCCTCGACGGAGAACCGGTAGCCCCCGGCCTCCCCCACCCAGTCGCCGTCGTCGCCCTTGCGCTGCACGAGGGCGGCGTCCGCGAGGACCTCACCGGTGGGAGCGTCCGACGCGAAGGCGAGGCCGACCCGGACGGTCAGCGACCCGCCGGCGGCGACGGTGAAGCCGGGGAAGCCGGAACCGCCGTCGAAGACGGCGATGATCTCGTCGCGGTCGCTCCGCTCCAGGCTGACGGGGAGGGTGCCGTTCGGGGTGTCGAACTCCATCCGCAGGTGGGCGGGGCGCAGGGCGCGGGCCTTGTCGGTGAGGACGACGACGGGGTGGATGGCCGTGCAGAGGGAGTTGGTGGTGTTCGTCAGGTCCAGGTACCAGGTCTGCGGGGCACCGCCGGTCCGGTACACGGCCGGTCCGCCGCGGATCCGGGCCCCGATCGGGAAGGCGCTGCTCTTCCCGTCCCCGCAGGTGGCCTGCGCGCGGGACGGCAGGGCGGGCGCGGGCCGGGCCCCGCCGCCGCCGGTACCGATGTCCGCTGCGGAGGTGGGTGCGGTGGTGGCGACCAGGGCGGCGGTGGCGGCGCCGAGGGCAAGGGCTTTGCGCAGTCGCATGAAGGACCCTTCGCTGCTCACCGGACGGGACAGGACGGAATGGAACGGAACGGAACGATCGTAGGACGAGGTGACAATCACCCCGCCCAGCGCGCACCTTTCCACGCCCTCCGCACGCCGTGGCCCCCACCACGCCCAAGCCCCTCCGATTTACGCCCATCCGGCCCACCCGGTCAAGAACCCTCCGGTCCCCTGGCCCCCGGCCCCCGGCCCCCGGCAGGCCACTCCAGCCCCGCCGGGTCCATCCAGCCCCGCCGGGCAAATCCAGCCCCGCCGGCGTTCGAGGCGCGGGGTCCGGGGCGGAGCCCCAGCTCTGTTCAGCCCGAGGCCCGCCCGAACAAGGGCCCCAGCACCAACTCCGCCGCCCCCTCCGCAACCCCGGCCCCGGCCAGCGCCACCCCCACCGGCCCGCCGCCGGCTCCCCGCACCGCGATCACCCGCCGGACCCCGTCCAGGAAGACCTCCGGCGCCCCCGCCACCACGCGCCCGCCCAACACCACCCGCTCCACGTCCAGCAGCGCCACCAGGTTCGCCGCCCCCTCCCCCACGATCCGGGCAGCCTCGGCGAGATCCCCCCGCGCCACGGCCTCCAGGCACAGCACCTCCGCGCATCCGCGCCCCCCGCACCGGCACGGCGGCCCGTCCAGCCGCAGCACCTGATGTCCGAACTCCCCCGCCCCCGAACGCCCGCCCCGGTACACCTCCCCGTCCAGCCGCAGCCCGGCCCCGAGCCCGGTCCCCACGTGCACGTACACCGAGGTCCCGCGGGCCCCGGGGGCAACCGCCGCCGCGCCGGCGTTCGTGTCCTTGTCCAGCAGCACCGGCAGTCCCAGCCGCCGCGCCAGCACCTCCCGTAGCGCGAACCCCTCCCACCGCGGGAAACCCGTCACCCGCCCCATCACCCCGGCCCGGTGGTCCAGCGGCCCCGGCGCGGCCACGCCCACACCCAGCAACGGCTGCCCGCCCGGGTCGCCGACCCGCGCGAGCGCCCGTACGACCTCCTCCACCACCGGTTCCGGACCCGCCCCGAAGTCCAGCGGGCAGCGGCTCTCGGCGACGACCGTGCCCGCCAGGTCCACCCGTACCGCCCGCAGCTCATCGCGGTCCAGGTGCACCCCCGCCGCGTACCGCGCCTGCGGCACCAGCCGGAGCAAGGTGCGCGGCTTTCCGCCGGTGGACACCGCGCGGCCGGCCTCCGCGACCAGCCCTTCCCCGGCCAGCCGTGCCGTGATCTTGCTGACGGCCTGCGGGGTGAGCCCGGTGCGGGCGGCGAGTTCGGCGCGGCCCAGGCCCGTCGGCCCGGCTCCGCGCAGCAGGTCCAGCAGGAGCGCCTCGTTGTGCCCACGCACCGACGGCAGGTTCGCCCCGCCCCGCCCGTACGGGTACCCGTTCCCGCCGTCCTTGCCGTTTCCCCTGTTCACCCGCCCCATTCTCCACCCTCCTTGCACTTTGGCAACGCTGTTGCCAAAGTGGCAGTCATGAACGCCACCGCCCCCGCCACTCCCCCCTCCGCCCCCCTGCGCGTCGGCCTGGTCGGCTACGGACTCGCCGGTTCCGTCTTCCACGCCCCCCTCGTGGCGGCCACCGACGGGCTCGTCCTCGACACGGTCGTCACCTCCGACCCGGGCCGCCAGGCGCAGGTCCTCGCCGAGTTCCCCGACGTCCGGATCGCCGCCTCCCCCGACGAGCTGTGGGAGCGCGCGGGCGGCGCCGAAACCCTCGACCTCGTCGTGATCGCCTCGCCCAACAGGACCCACGTCCCGCTCGCCACCGCCGCCCTGACCGCGGGGATCCCCGTGGTCGTGGACAAGCCGCTCGCCGCCACCGCTGCCGAGGCCCGCGAACTCGCCGCCCTCGCCGAGCGGACCGGAACGTTCCTGTCCGTCTTCCAGAACCGCCGCTGGGACAACGACTTCCTCACCGTCCGCCGCCTCCTCGCGACGGGTGAACTCGGCGAGGTCCAGCGCTTCGAGTCCCGCTTCGAGCGCTGGCGCCCCCAGCTCAAGGGCGGCTGGCGCGAGTCGGGTGCCCCGGAGGAGATCGGCGGCCTGCTGTACGACCTCGGCAGTCACGTCGTCGACCAGGCGCTGGTGCTCTTCGGCCCGGTGGTACGGGTCTACGCGGAGGCCGACGTGCGCCGCCCGGGCGCCGAGACCGACGACGACACCTTCATCGCCCTCACGCATGCGAACGGAATCCGCTCCCACCTCTACGTCAGCGCCACCACCGCCCAGCTCGGCCCGCGCTTCCGCGTCCTGGGCTCGCGGGCCGGCTACGTGAAGTACGGCCTCGACCCGCAGGAGGGCGCGCTGCGCGAGGGGCTGCGCCCGGGCACGGACGCGGCGTGGGGCGAGGAGCCCGAGCACCTGTGGGGCCGGCTGGGTTCGGGGGAGTCCCCGCTGACCGGCGCCGGGACCCCCGTACCGACGGCTCCGGGCGACTATCCGGCGTACTACGCGGCGGTGGCGGCGGCCCTGCGCGAGGGCGGGCCCGCGCCGGTCACGGCCTACGAGGCCGCGCACTGCCTCGAGGTCCTGGAGGCGGCCCGTACCTCGTCCCGGGACGGAGTGGTCGTCGAGCTGTGAGCGAATGCTCGTGAAATCGGCGGATCCGGGGCGGAGAAACGATCTATCCTGCACGGATTGCCATCAACGTGATCATCACGTGCGTGAAGAACGGAACCCTCTGTGAAGCTGCCCCGGATCGCGTCGGTCGTCGCTGCCGCCGCGATGGCCCCGGCCGTCCTGCTCTCTTCGCCGGCCTTCGCCGCTGACGCCCCGTCGGCGTCCATCCCGTCCACGCCGTCGGCCGCGACCGCAGCGGACCAGGACTCCGAGGGCCGGCCGGTCACGGGGAGCCCTGCGGACAAGGCGGCGGGGGCGGCCGAGAAGCCTGCGGGCGAGCCGGCGGAGAAGCCCGCCGAGGACCCGCAGGCCGCGAAGGACCGGGCCGCGATCCAGGCGATCCTGGCCGACCCGGCGAGCGGGCCGGGCGTGCGCGAGGCGGCCGAGAAGGCGCTCAAGGGGACGGCCGCGGACATGCGGCACTTCCTGGAGGTCGTCTGGCAGCAGGAGCAGTACTCCGACGACCGGGTACGCGTCACCCAGATCCACAGCGTCGGGGGCGTCGCCGTCAAGCGGGAGGCGGAGAAGGCCATGCGGGCCGGAACCCACGCCGCGCTGAAGGAGTTTCTCGCCGTCGGGCAGCACCAGGCCCGGTACGAGGACGACCAGGTCGAGCTGTTCCGCATGCTGGACGGCGCGGGCCGGGGCATCCGCGAGGCCGTCGAGAGGCTGCTGCGCAGCGGAACCCCGCAGGAGGTGCGCAAGTTCGTCGAGGTCGACCAGCACACCATCCGCGCGAGCGACGACCGCGTCGAGCTCTCGCGCATCTACGAGAGCGCCGGCCCGGGCCTGAAGGCGGCCATCTCCGCCCTCCTCAACGGGCACCCGACCAACGCGGAGCTGCGCGAGTTCGTCAAGACCGGGCAGCACAAGCTGCGCGACGAGGACAACAGCGTCCTGATCTGGGCGATGCTGAACAACGCCGGTCCGGAGCTGAAGGCGGCCGCCATCGCCGCCCTCAAGGGAACGCCCGAGGACCGTGCCGCGTTCCTGGCGACCGGCCAGCACGAGGCGCGCGCCAAGGACAAGGCCGCCGAGGACGCCGCCAAGGCGGAGCAGGACAAGAAGGACAAGGACAAGAACAAGGACGGGAAGGACGGGGACGGGAAGGACGGGAACGGGTCCACCGGCACCGGCACGACCCAGGGCTCCGGCGGAAACGGCAACGGGAACGTGACCGCGGCGGGCGGGTCCGCCCCGCTCGCGAACACGGGCGCCGGTTCCGAGAACCTCTGGTTCGCGGGCGGCAGCGCCGCCGCGCTCGCCGCGGGCGCCGCTCTGGTGGTCACCAACCGCCGTCGCCGTACGCCGGCCGAGGGCTGAGCCGACCCCCCACCCCCACACCCCCACACCCCCACACCGCGCGCCGAGACACGGAAGGGGCGGAGCTGCCGCTGCAGCCCCGCCCCTTCCCTCGCGTCTTCAGGCGCCCTTGAACTCCTGGCGCTGACGGCCGAGGCCGGCGATCTCCAGCTCCACGACGTCACCGGCCCGCAGGTACGGCTTCGGTTCCGGCTGGCCCATGGCCACGCCGGCCGGCGTACCGGTGACGATGACGTCGCCCGGGTACAGGGTCATGAACTGGCTCAGGTACCGGACGACCTCGCCGACCGGGAAGATCTGGTCCGCGGTGTTGCCGTCCTGCTTGAGCTCGCCGTTGACCCACAGCTTGACGTCCAGGACCTGCGGGTCGGGGATCTCGTCGGCGGTGACCAGCCACGGGCCGAGCGGGGTGAAGGTCTCGCAGTTCTTGCCCTTGTCCCAGGTGCCGCCGCGCTCGATCTGGAACTCGCGCTCCGACACGTCGTTGACCAGCAGGTACCCGCCGACATGCGCGAGGCCCTCCTCGGCGGAGGCCAGGTAGCGGGCGGTGCTGCCGATGACGACGCCGAGCTCGGCCTCCCAGTCGGTCTTCACGCTGCCGCGCGGGATCAGCACGGTGTCGTCCGGGCCGACCACGGTGTCCGCGGCCTTCAGGAACAGGATCGGCTCGGCCGGCGGCTCCGCACCGATCTCGGCCGCGTGCCCGAAGTAGTTCAGCCCGATGCCCACGATCTTGCCTATGCGGCCGACGGGCGCGCCGATCCGTAGCCCTTCGGCGTCCAGGACGGGGAGCTCGCCCGCGTCCGCCGCGTCCCTCACCCGGGACAGTACGGAGTCCTCCGCGAGGAGAGTGCCGTCCACATCCGTGATCAGGCCGGACAGGTCACGCAGGGTGCCGTCCTGGTCGAGCAGCGCGGGGCGCTCCGACCCGACGGGTCCGACACGCAGCAGCTTCATGGGCATTCTCCCGTGGTCGTGGGTGGTCGGCGCAGGGGCGGGCCCAGGCGCCGGCCGATGGGTTGCGGCCATCGGAGGATTGGTCGATCCTCCAAGAAGTCCGATCAATCCGCAAGACCCTGTTCACGGACTGGAACGCCGACCTCCGCGGCTGCCCGCGCGACCTCCGCGGCCGGCCCACCGGCCTTCGCGGCCGCCGGCCGCCCACCGCCCACCGCCCGCCGCCCGCCTTACCAGCCGCCTTACCGGCGCCTTACCGGCCGCCTTCACCCGCCCGGGCTGCGCGGGACTGCAGCCAGGCGCGCTCCGCCACCGACCAGGCGGTGGTGGTCAGCAGGTACAGCCCGGCCGCCAGCGGCACCACGGCAGCGGTGATCAGCGTCCCGAAGGACAGCAGGGGCAGGACGCCGCCCAGCTTGCGCATGACCTCCTGCTGCTCGGCGCTCACGCCGACCGGAGCGGCCGCCGCAGCCCGGGCAGCGCGGCCAGCCGGGCCAGCCGGGGCGAGCGCGGCCGCGGTGGCAGCCCGGCGTCCCCGCACCGCGCTCCACGCGGCCACGACCCCGATCGCCGCGAACAGCCCGAGGAACACCAGCCCCTGCTCCCCGAACAGGCCGCCCTCCCCCAGCGCCTCGGTCCACCGGGCCCCCAGGGGCGCGGCGAACAGCCGGTGCGCCAACAGTTCGTCCCCCGAGGAGAAGGCCTGGTACATCAGGAAGAACACCGGCAGCTGCAGCAGCACCGGCAGGCACCCCGCCGCCGGGGTCGCCCCGCGGAAGGCGGCACGGCTCAGCGGGTGCAGGGCGAGCCGCACGAGCACGGTGAACAGCACGATCGCGGCAGCGGTCGCGGACTCGGCCAGTACCGGCTCGAGAAGCCGGCCCAGCTCGGCAACAAGATGAACGAAAACGGACACGCGGGCCCTCCGAAGGGTCTCGTCGACGTCGAAAGAGATGCAGGGAGATGCATTTCGGCGTGACGACCCGCGAGGGGCGACGACAGTGATCAGTCAGCAGAAGGCGAGAGGTGGTGCGATGGTGCGGTGGTGCGGTCCTGCGCGCCCCTACGCGGCCGTCGGGACCGGACGGCCGGGCGCCCTGGGCCGCGAGCGGCCCGAGGCATCGGGATCGCGCTGCGGCAGGAACGCCGTGCGCTGCTCTCGATCACGGATCGCGGTGCGTATGCGGTGCGGTGGCACGGGCCGCGCCAGCCGCGCGGCGGCGGCCAGGGCCTCGGAGCCCACGGCGACGGTGGCGGCCAGTGCGACGACGACCGCGCCCAGCCCGCCCTCCCCGGCGAACAGCGCGAGGACTGCCCCGAGCAGCAGCAGAGCCGCGACCCACGAGGACCGGGGGGCGAACAGACGGAAGCACCGAGCCATGCCGACCTCCCCCTTCCCCTCCCCCGCGCGAACCTCCGTACGAGACCCGCTCCTTGCGATCGATATCGATACTAACCGGGCCCACTGACAACACGGCGGGCTCATGCCTTGAGCGTCCCCCACACCACGAGCCGGTACTTGGACGTGAACTCGGGCGTGCAGGTGGTGAGCGTGATGTACGCCCCGAGCTCGCCGTACCCGTACTCCGGCTTCACCAGGCTCCGCGGCACGGGCGCGATGACCCCCACGTCCCGCTCGGTCGTCTCACCGAGCACCTTCCCGACCACGTACGTGAACCGCCGCCCGCGCACCTCGACGATCAGCTCGTCCCCCGCCCGCAGCCGGTTGACGTACCGGAACGGCTCCCCGTGCGTGTTGCGGTGCCCGGCCAGCGCGAAGTTCCCCCGCTCCCCGGGCCCGGCGGTCCCCGGGTACTGCCCGGCGTACCCCTTGTCGAGCACGGCCCGCTTGTCGATCCCCTGCGCGACGGGGACGGTGATGCCGAGGCGGGGGATCCGCAGGACGGCGTACGCCTGGTCGCGGGCCGCCGGTCGAGCGGCGGGGGCGGAGGCCTTGGCGGACGGCGACGACCGGGATTCCGTACCGCCGGAAGACGCCGAAGACGCGGATGACGCGGATGACGCGGAACCGGCCGGATCGCCGGCGGCGGTCTCCTCCCCAGGGCTGTCCGGCGCCCGGGCCCAGTCACTCTCCAGGGCCTCGACCTGCTCCTGCGCGGCGGCAGCGGCCTGCCGGTTGGTCCACCACACCTGGTGCACCACCAGCAACAGGACCACCACCCCCACGGTGACGGTCAGCTCGGCGGCCGCCCACAGCACCCCCGCGAGACCGGCCCGGCGCGCCCGCCGGCCGCTCCCCTGAACCACCACAGGTATGTGATCCCGCACGGGCCGCACCCTAAGTCCTCCCCCGTCAACTGACCAGCAGCAGTACGGTGTGATCCATGCGCCCTGACACGCCTGCCGAGCACATCGCCGAAGCCGAGCGCCTCATCCGCACGGCGACCCGCTATCCCGAGGACCAGGAGCCGCTGCTCCTCCAGGCCGCTGCCCATCTCGAGCTGGCAGACGCCCGGGACCGCGCCAGCGCGCTGTACGACCAGCTCCTCTCCGCCTCCCCGGCCAACCCTCACCTGATCAAGGCCCTGCAGGCGGCGAACCTCTGGGAGTACGGCCACGAACCGGAGGCCCGCGCCCTGATCTCGGGCATCCGCACCGTCTCCCCGAAGGACCCGGCGCCCTGGGAGGTCATCGCGGAAACCCTGGAGGCCCACGACGAGTTGGAGGCCTCGCACGACTGCTTCACCGAGGCGGCGACCCTCCTGATCGCGGAGGACTACCCACTCACCCCGGCCACCACCGCCCTCCTGACGGGCCGCCACCGGGTCCGCCGCCTGCTCGGGCTTCCGCACGACGACTGGGACATGGTCGCCGACACCCGCCACATCGGCCCGATCCCGCTCGACGAACTCCACGACCCCAAGCGCATCTGGGCCCTCGGCTCCGACGACCCGGCCGAACTGCGCGCCGAGATCGCCCGCCTCCGCGCCGAACTGGGCGACCGCCGCGCCGCCCTCTCCCGGCCCTTCCCGGTGGCGATCCTCCACTGGCCGGCCCGCGAGCTCGCCGAACTCCTCACCTCGTACCCCACCCTCGCCGCGGAGTACCCCTCGCACGAGGCCCACCTGCGCGACATCGAAACCTCGCTGCGCGCCCTCGCCGCCTCGGGCACCACGAACCTCGGCATCGTCACGGCGAGCGTCCCCTCGTACGAGGCCTTCGCCGCCTCGGAACGCACCTCCCCGGCCTCCCCCTCCCTCCTGGCCGAATACGCCACCACCCTGGCCGCCCGCGGCAAAGCCACCCCCTGGCCCCCCACCCCCACCAACCCCTGCTGGTGCACCTCGGGCAAGCCCTACGCGGAGTGCCACGGCACGCGTCCCTGAGTGCCCCGGTCACCGATCCCCGGTCGTATTCACCCAGACCTGCCGCAAGGGACACGCGCGGATTAGGCTCGTCCTCGATTCGACGATCCCCGAGGCAGGTAATGACCGACGACTGGCAGTTCGAAGTTCCCACCACGGGCAGCAAGCACCTCCCTCCTGACGCCCGGTACATGGAGGCGCTCAGCAGCCAGGGATACGGGTTCGAGGTGGCAATCGCCGATCTTGTCGACAATTCCATCGACGCCGGGGCACGGGACGTGGTGATCCACTTCCTGCGGGACGAGGACCGACTCGTAAGCCTCCTCGTCATCGACGACGGGAAGGGGATGAGCGAGGAGGAACTCGACGTCGCCATGACCGTCGGGGGCCGGCGCGACTACGCCTCCGAAGCCCTCGGGATGTTCGGCACCGGATTGAAGTCCGCATCGCTGAGCCATGCCTCCGCGGTGACGGTCGTGAGCAAGACGCGAAGGACCAGGGCCGTGGGCCGCCGTTGGCTCATGGAGCGGGCGGTGAACGGGTACCAGTGCGACATCGTGGCCGCCGACTATGCGCAGACACTGATCGACCGGTACGCCCAGCGGCCGATCACCTGGCAGGGCACCGTCATCCGCTGGGACGGCGTGAAGAACTTCCCCCGCAACGGCGGAGGCGGGCAAACCGACCGCTACCTGCACCGCACCATCAACCGACTCGGCCTGCAGCTCGGGCTGTACCTGCACAGGTTCCTCGCCAGGGACGACTTCAACATCACGATCGCGGTCGAGGACGTGAACACCGGAACCGAATACATGAACTTCGGAGTCGAGCCCCTCGACCCGTTCGGATATCCGATCCCGGGCCATGTCGACTACCCGCGGCGCTTCACCGTGGATCTCCCTTCCGTCCCTTCCGTATCCCTTGACGCCCACGTCTGGCCTGCGAAGTCGACCCTGGATGGATACAAGGCGGTCGGCTCCGTCCTGGAACGTCAGGGATTCTATTTCTATCGACACAATCGTCTCGTGCAGGCAGGCGGGTGGAACAATTTTCGCCAGCCGGATCAGCATCTCTCCCTCTCGCGTGTCGCCATCGACCTTCCGCCGAACGGCAACGATGTCTTCCGGCTGACCGTGAAGAAGGAAGGCGTGGAGGTGTCGCCCGAGTTCATCTCCGCCTTGGAAGAGGCGCGGGACGCCGAGGGGCGGCGCTTCGTCGACTATGTCGCGGACGCCGAGTCGGTCTACCGGGAGGCGCGCAAGCGGGCCGGCACCACTCGAAGGTCCGTCGTCGGACCGGGCAAGGGCTTCGATCCCGTCGTGCGGGAGGCAATCGAGGACGAACTGCCGCTGCTGCCGGGCGAAGAACCCATAGCCATCCGGTGGCAGGCATTGGACAACAGCCTGTTCTTCGATGTCGACAGGGAGAACAGAACCATCGTCCTGAATCAGCACTACCGGTCGGCGATTCTCGGCGGACGGCGCGGTGGCCTCAATGACGCCCCTACGCTGAAGTCTCTGATGTACCTGCTGCTCCACCAGGTATTCGAGAAGGAATACAGCGGTAGTCGGGAAAAGGACAACCTTCAGTTGTGGCAGTCCATCCTCGTGGCCGCCGCACGCACCGAACTGGAACGCATGGGCGACGATGACTGACATCGGCGGATACCCGGAGCTCCCCTGGTCGACCGTCGAGCACTATCTCGGCGAACGGCAGGCAGCAAGCTACCGGCTCTCCGCACCGACCGCGCAGCGTGCGGTCTGGTACGAGATCGGGGACGGCGGGCAGGAGATCTCTCTGCAGGTGGAACTCGATCGCCATCAGCAGCCACCGCGCTCACCACTGCCGGCGGTGACCATCGACCAGGTGCGGCGCGGCGAGGCTCGAATGGCCCGCATCCACACCACCCACGTGGCATTGATGCGCGACTTCCACGATCTGCTCATCGCCGTCGCGAACCGCATCATCACCGGCGAGCGCGATCTCGGGCAGGCCTTCGAGGAGACGATCCAAGCCTGGGGGCGGCTGCTCGACCAGCCCCGCGGCCTCGGGGTGGAGCGGCGCATAGGGCTCCACGGCGAACTCGCGGTGTTGCGTGCCGTGGCACGTTCCCATGGGTGGGCGCAGGCGGTCGAAGCGTGGACCGGGCCCCAGGCCGAACAGCACGATTTCGGGCTGCCCGACTCCGATCTCGAGGTGAAGACCACCGCCTCCGACAGGCGTCGACACACCGTTCACGGGATACACCAGCTGACGGAGAGCTCGGGGCGACCCTTGTGGTTCGCTTCCCTCCAACTGACGCGTGGCGGCCTGGGCGGCCGCTCCCTGGGGGAGTCGGTGGCCGCGGTGATCCGCGACGCCCGCGCGGCGCATCGCATCGCGTCCGTGCGCCTGGAAAATGCCCTCGCGTCCGGCGGTTGGAGCGAGAACGATCCGGACGACGAACGCTGGACTCTGCGCACGGCGCCTTTGCTCCTCCCTGCCGAGCAGCTGCCGCGGTTGACCGAGTCGATGATCCCCGCCGCCGTCCGAGAGCACGTTTCATCGATCGACTACCGCATGGACGTATCCCATCTGAGCTCGGCACCCGGCTCGCCGGTCGACCTCACCGACTTCCGCCTTCCGTGACCGACGAGGACTCCCATTGACCAGCAACGAAAACCTCCGGCTCCAGCTGCACAGTGCCGTACTGTCCGACCTCGACGGCAGCAAGCCGAAGAACCTGGCCCGCGCCCTGGAGTACCAGGCCGAGGACATGGCCCCGGAAGCCGCGGCATTCGCCGACGAGGCCGACTTCCAGGCAGCGCTGAAGGGATCCCGCTCCACACATCAACTGGTGGAGCTCTGGCGCAGACAGCTCACGCGGTGGGACTACGCCGACCAGCCGGCCTGGACAGATACCCCGCCCCGTACGGACGAGCGCAGGGCCGAGATCCATCGCCTGCTGAAGCTGGAGGAGGCCACGCGCACGTTGCTCGACGGGTTGATTCCCGTATCGAAGGCGGCGGTCTCCGTGGTGATCAGCCCGGAACACAAGCCCTGGTACACGCCGCAGTCCCAACTCAGCCGGCCTCACTACTGGCCCGCATACCGCGGACTTCTGGCCGCGAAGGGGTGGCCGGCCGATGCCGTGGCCGCGTTGGACGTGGCGACCGATCAGGTCGTCGAACGGCTGGCCGATCCGACCGACTCGGAGGTCTACCAGTCCAAGGGACTCGTCGTGGGCTACGTACAGTCCGGGAAGACCGCCAACTTCACCGGCGTCATGGCCAAGGCCGTGGACGCGGGCTATCGACTGGTGATCGTTCTCGGCGGAACACTCAACATGTTGCGAGCCCAGACCCAGCGACGCCTCGACATGGAACTCGTCGGCAAGGAGAACATCCTCCGAGGAGCCGGAGAGCTGGAGTCGGACTACGCAGACGACCCCGCGTGGAGGGCCGGGAAGTTCGTGACCTTCGGCAGCCTTCCGTCGGCACTCGGGGCGTTCGACATCGTGCGCATGACGACGCGGGACGACGACTACAAGAGCCTGCTGCAGGGGATCACCGCCTTGGAGTTCGAAAAGCGGGAACCGGCCCTTCCCCTGTACGACCGGGAGAACCTGCACCGTTCCGCGGCACGCCTGATGGTGGTCAAGAAGAACAAGACGGTGCTGGCCAAGCTCGTCAAGGACCTGGGAAAGATCAAGACCCCGCTGGCGGAGATCCCCGTCCTGATCATCGACGACGAGTCGGACGAGGCCTCGGTCAACACCGCGAAGCCCGACGTCCAGCGCAGTGCGATCAACGAGCAGATCTCGAAGCTGCTGAACATGCTGCCGCGTGCGCAGTACGTGGGCTACACGGCGACACCGTTCGCGAACGTCTTCGTGGACCCGAGCGACACCGAGGACATCTTCCCCAAGGACTTCCTCATCTCCCTACCCCGTCCCGAGGGCTACATGGGGGCGCGCGACTTCCATGACCTGGACAGCGAGGTGGAGGAGCACGAGCGCACCTTCGCCAACTCCAACGAAATGGCGCACGTCCGAGACATCCTCGACGACGCGGAGGATGACACCTGCCTGCAGCAGGCCATGGACATGTTCGTGCTGACGGCCGCGATGAAGCTGTACCGGGAGGACGCGGGCGGACTCGGTGACGGATACTTCGAGCACCACACGATGCTCGTCCACGAGTCGGTGCGCACCGGCGTCCACCGCGACCTGCACGACCGGGTGCTGAATCTGTGGCACAACGCCGGGTACACCGGCCCCCGCGGGCACGAGCGGCTGCGCAAGCTCTTCGAGACCGATGTGGCTCCCGTCTCGAAGGTCCGTGCCGACGGGCAAGCGGTGCCTGCTTCCTATGAGGAGTTGATGCGCTACGTCGGTCCGGCGAGTGTGCGGATCGGCGGTGATGGCGAACCGATCATCGTAGTGAACGGTGACAAGGACCTGGAGACGGGCGAGGCCGACTTCGACAAGCGGCCCATCTGGAAGATCCTCATCGGGGGACAGAAACTGGCACGCGGCTTCACGGTCGAGGGGCTGACCGTTTCGTTCTTCCGCCGACGGGCCGGAAACGCCTCCACGCTCATGCAGATGGGAAGGTGGTTCGGATTCCGCAAGGGATACCGCGACTTGGTGCGTCTCTACCTCGGCCGCAGAGAGACCATGGGGCGGACGGAGGTGGATCTGTACGACGCCTTCCAGGCGATCTGTCTTGACGAGGAGGCGTTCCGTTCGGAGCTGCAGCGGTATTCCGTGATGGTGGACGGACGGCCGCAGATCACGCCCGCCCAAATCCCTCCGCTGGTTTCCCAGCATCTTCCGTGGCTGAAGCCGGCCAGCCCGAACAAGATGTACAACGCCAGGCTGGAACTTGTGCGGTCCGCCGGACGCTGGGAGGAACCCACCGCCTATCCGCAGAAGGGGGAAAATCTCCGGCACAATACGGAGTTGTGGCTTCCGTACCTCGAGTCCCTCGCAGGGCAGGCGACCACGTACGGGTATCACTTTCCGGACAAGGGCATCGTCCACCGCTTCCGGGCCCTGAGTGGAGTTTTTTCCGCGAGCACGGTCCTCGAGACCCTCCGCAAGCTGCGATGGGAGGTTTCCGAGCAGTTTCCTCCACACCTTCGGTACCTCTCGGAGATCACCGAGGCCGGCAAGGTGGACGACTGGGTGGTACTGGCTCCACAGCACGCCTCGGGCGCGGAAGCCAAGACCCTCGCCCTCGGCACGGCAGGTCGGTCGTACTCGTGGTTCTCACGTGACCGCCGCGCGGACCGGGGACCCCTCTTCGGAGCGATCAGCGACAAGAAGCACCGCGGGGTGGCCCACCGGATCGCGGGAGCGCTGGGTACCTCCGGGGACGATGCCACGGAATCCCTGGTGGCCGAACGCCGTGGCGCGGTCGTCCTGTACCCGGTCGTCGAGACGATTCATCAAGGCACCATCGGCGCGGATCGGCGCATGGATTCGGACAAGATCGTCATGGCGTTCGCCTTCGTGGCGCCGGCATCGGCCCACAGCGCCAACGGACAGGTCGTCCAATTCACGACGATCTCCTCCAAGCCCAGTGCGATCATCGACGTCACTGAGATCGACAAGAGTTGATCTCCTGGTACGGCAGCGGCGAGGCGAGCGACCGTCTCACTGCCGCCCGCATCGGGACTTCGGGGGCGGCATGAACACAGGCACGACGGGACGGTTTCGTTCCCTGGACATCTGCTCGGGCGCCGGTGGACTGGCACTGGGACTCGAGGAATCCGGCTTCGACCCGGTCCTCCTCCTGGACAATCGCGACGTCGCGTGCCGCACCCTGCGCGCCAACCGTCCTTCCTGGAATGTCCTCGAAGCAAGCCTGCTCGATTTCGACCCGTCCGAGCACACGGGATCCTATGACGTGGATCTCCTGTCTGCGGGCCTGCCGCGGGTGAAGGCGACAGCCACCGTCGCACGTCGGGACAGCGAGGCCGAACTCGAACTGCTCCGTGCCACGATGCTGCTGCTCCACGGCGTGCAGCCCCGAGCACTGCTCGTCGAGAACGTGCCCGACCTGGTGACGAAGCCGGCCTACGAGGCGATCCGTGCGTACGTCGCCGAGGAGCTGTCACACCTGGGCTATCGGCATACTTGGTTCGTTTTGAACGCAGCGGATTTCGGTGTCCCGCAAACACGTCGTCAGGGAATCCTTGTCGCGTTCAAGGGCAACGGGCTCGACGCCTTCGTCGAGCCGACTCCGACGACCGACCGCCACAGGACGGTCGGCGAGGCACTGCTGGAGTCGATGTCCGCCGACGGCTGGACCGAGGCGCGCAGGTGGGCGGCACAGGCCGACCAGCCCGCCCCCACCCTCGTCGGCGGTTCCTGGGAGCGTGGTGGAGCGGACCTGGGACCTACGGGGTCCAAGCGCGCATGGGCGCGCATCGGGGTCGATGGAGCGACAGTGGCGGATGCCGTCCCGGACGCGCATTTCCAGTGGGATCCGGCGCTCGGCCGGGCGGGCATGATGCCTCTGACCGTGGCCCAGGCCGCCTTGCTGCAGGGGTTCCCTCCGTCGTGGCGCATCGAGGGCCGCAAGACCGCGATGTACCGGCAGGTGGGCCATGCCTCGCCGCCTCCGGTCGGACGCGTCCTGGGCACTGCCATCGCCGCCGCACTGCGGTCCTGACGGACCTGGAGAGAGACGTAACGGGCCTCTGGCACGGTGACTACACTTGACCCTCATGAGCAGAAAGCAGCCCCAGCCGTCTCAACCTGGGCAGCTCCGCGTCATGGATCTGTTCGCCGGGGCTGGGGGCTTTTCCTCGGGATTCAGTCGGTACACCCCCACGGGGTCCGTGAGTCCGTTCACGTCCGTGGCCGCCGTCGAGTTCGACCGCGCCGCGGCGGCGACCTACGCGGCCAATTTCGGCAGCGCTCACGTCTTCGCCGGCGACATCGCGAGGTTCGATCCCACCCCCTTCAAGGGCCAGGTCGATGTGATCATGGGTGGGCCCCCCTGCCAGGGCTTCTCCGGGCTCGGCAAGGAGGATCCGACCGATCCTCGCAACGAGCTCTGGCAGGAGTACGTGCGTGTGGTGGCCAAGGTCCACCCCAAGGTGTTCGTCATCGAGAACGTCGATCGCTTCCTGAAGTCCCCGCAGTACAAGGAGTTGCTTTCGGCCTCCGTGACCCCCGGGCACCCGCTTCACGACTACACGGTGGTACCTGCCGTGATGAACGCGGCCGACTACGGGGTCCCTCAGGCGCGACGTCGCGTCATCGTCATCTGCACGCACAAGGACTTCGACCAGCCACTGCAGCACCCTGCGCCGACGCACCACAAGAACGGATACGAGACCGACGAGGCGCAGGACGCCCTCTTCGGTTCCGTTCCCGGCGCTCATCCCCTGCCGCGCTGGGTACCGGTTTCGAAGGTCTTCGACGTATCCGCGAAGCGCCCGATACTGGAGCGTATGCCCGATCCGCGCGATGAGGCGCATTCCGTCGGCACCGTCCCCGGGCACTACCTCACGACGGATCTCCATTTCGGCCGCAACCCGGAGGACCTTTCCCGCGCGCGATACATGGCGATTCCCGAGAACGGAAACCGGAAGAACCTCCGCGGTGTCAGCTACCGCATCGACCGGGCCGGCCGTATTCGCCTCTCCACCGAGAAGGACTACAGCCGACTGAAGGGGCAGGAGTTCTACCTCTCCACCGAGAGCTGGGACAACCACAATTCCGGATCCGGCGACGTCATGGGCCGCATGCGGAAGAATGCTCCCTCGGTGACGATCCGAACGGAGTTCTACAAGCCGGAAAAGGGGCGTTACCTGCACCCGACGGAGCACCGACCGATCACCCACTACGAGGCCGCGCTCATCCAGGGCTTTCCCGAGACCTTCAAGTGGTACGGAACCAAGATCGAGATTGCCCGCCAGATCGGCAATGCCGTGCCGGTCGGGCTCGGCAGGACGCTGGCGGCGGCCATCCACACCTTCCTGGCACGGCACAGCTGACCCAAACCGTCGGGCCGCCCCGTCAGAGGCGGTCCGACGATTTTGCCAGGCTCACTCCGGCCGACACCCGGGGCGTGGGAATGCCCTTCCCCCGCATCGAGCGGTCGCGCAGCGGCGCCTCGGCCAGCAACTGCTCGAACATCGGTACCAGTGCATCGACCGAGGTGCGGCTCACCTCACCGTCACCAGGGCCTTCCGGCAGCCGATCCCAGGGCGTCGCCGCCGAGTCCTCCGCCTCGTCGATCCAGTCCTGGAGCGCATCGGTGTCGGCCGGCCGGTCCGGGGCCAGCACGTCGTACACCAGGGTGCTGCCGGCAGTGTTCACGGCGGAGGAGAGGGCGTTGATCTGGTCCCCGGGTCGGGACACTCCCGCGGCAAGTTGCCGTTCGAGGACCTTCAGGATCGCGTGTGCGGTCGGCCGATGGTCGATGACGTCCAAGCGCATCGTGGTCTGCAATACGTCCTGCACACGGCAGGCGATCTCGACGGGCCGGTAGTCGGGCCCGTTACGGAACAACTCCGCAGCCCACCAGAGTCGCGAGAAGGCCTGCGTGTAATGCGGCCCACAGAAGCGGGCAGCCGTCGCTGAGCCCGGACCGCCGTCCGTGTCGGACCCTCGATGCCGCCAGGCAACGTAGTCGGGGGCGACGACCATGGCGATGAAGTTCCACAATCGGCTGTCCGCAGCCTCGGCCCGCGTCATGCGCAGGGTGGCATGCAGCCGTGGCGCGAACCAGCCGTCGGCAGCCGTGCGACGGTCCTCGAAACGTCGCATCGCCTCGTCGACCAGGACACGCACCGGTTCGGTCCGCCACCGGTGCGCATCGCCCAGCGTTTCGGCCGCCCTCCGGAGCGCGACCTGAGGCGGGCGCTCCTGGCCTGCCTGCACCGCCCGACCCAGATACTTGGCCACCGAGGCGTCGGTCAACAAGCCCAACAACGGCGGAAGGTCCCGGCCGTCGACTCTTTTCACCGGGTACCACCGGCCCCTTCGAGGTTCTGAACTGAGCGCACGGCGTTGGTCAGGTTCCTCGTCGCACGGCTTCGCCTCCCGGCTGCGAACTGCACCCCCGTCTGGATCTCGGCCCATCCGTAGCCCTTGGCGCGCCGTTCGGCGATCTCATAGAGAGCGTCGGCCGGTTGGCGACCCGGCAATACGTCCGGCAGCATGGACCGCAGCACTGACTCCCGCCATCCCTTCGGCAGTATCGGAGTTCCGTCCTCGTCCGTGTCCAGATCGCTGATGGCGGTATGGAACATCGCGGTCCAGGCATCCTGGGCAATCTGGGTGGCCGCAAGATCTCGCAGCATCCGCTCCGCCTGGCTGCCACCGGATCCACGGAGCGCTTCGATCAGGCCCTCGACGGCTCCGGTGTTGAGGTACACGGCCGGGACGTCCCCCGTGGTCTCGACGATCCAGGCAGACTCCTTGTAGGGCCGAAGCCACTCGTGCTCACCCTCCTTGAAGTCCACCTCGACGATCTCGATCTCTTGCTGCCTGGCAGGCGTCGAGGCCTTCAGATCGACGTACCAGTCCTGCGAGGCGGAGCCCACCAGCCGGCCTGCGACTCCTTCGACCGTCGCGACCACCAACACGCCCAGCGTGGCCCTGCGTAGGTACGCCACGCTGTCCAGCTCGATGGTTCCCTGCATCGTCCCGTCGGACGCCCGGGACAGGACCGTCGTCGTGCGGGCGTTGGTCGCCTTCTCCGAAAGGACGGCGAGGAACACCACGTCGGACCAAGGGCCCGATCGGAGCTCCGCCTCCGGGAAGGTCACGGAGAGCCGAAGCCGGGCCCGCTCCCACGCGCCACGCCCCGCCTGATGCAGAGCAACAGCCCGATCCGCGGCAGAGACCATCGCATAGGGGAGCTCTCGATTGTCCACCACCACGGACACGACTCTGAGCTCCACGTCTCCGAAGAGCGTCGGATAGGGGAAAACCGCCGTCACGCCGTACCTCCGCGAGCCTTCTGGACCTCCACCACGAGTCGGGCGAATCCACTGCGCACCGGGTGGGTGGCAGGGTCCGTGACTCCGTGGAACACGGCCCTGCGCACACCGGGCTCGACGACGAGGTCGCCCTCTTCCACCCGGCAGTCTTCTCCGGCTGCGAGAGTCGCCCACTCGACCACCGGTCGACCTCCCGAGCGCACATCGAACTTCGCGACCGGCGTGATGCGCCACGGGTCCTCGGCAAGGGGGAGCTTGACCTCCACGGTCACACTCCAGGCCCCGGATTCCTCCACGTGTGCCGTCACGCCACGGACAAGGGGAAATCCCTGAGTCCGCCGTGTCGGGCCGGTGTGCGCTTCCCAGGTGAGCAGCTCGCGGAGCGCCGCAGGGCCGCCCGTGCGCTTCGTCTCACGCCTGCCCACCAGAGCGCGCACGGCCTTGTCGACATCGCTGCGAAACTCCTTCAGGCGGCTGACGGCGCCACGCTCGTAGAGCGACGTCAGTTCCTCCGTCCGATCCCAACGGTCGTGCTCGGGTGGCTCAGAGGCGCGCAGGAATTCCTCTGCCAGGGCCACGTCGTCGCCGTCACGGTCCGTTGCATAGCCGGCCAACAACACTGCCTGGAACGGCATCGTCCCCAGGGGCAGTTCGCGCGGCCGATGCTCGGTAATGGTCATGCGGTTGCCGCGCATGCAAACGACCCGGCTGTGTCGCTCGTCGGAGTCGGCCGCCGGGGTGAGCAGTAGGACGGCCAGATGCTCCCGGCCCTTGTCCCGCGCCCTTCCCTTGCCTTTCAACGGCGTCACGATCAGGGGCACCTCGGCACGCGCCACCTGCTCCTCCGACGTCAGGCTGTCGACCGTCCGACCGTCGAGGTGGGCTTGGAGGGCGCGACTCAGGGCAGGGTGGCGGATGTAGGGATCGACTCGCTCCTCGGGCACGACGACTCCCCCGTCACGAAACGTGGACACGCGTGCCTCCAGCAGGGGGCCCGCCGCGGCACCCCCGATCATCGCCGCCCAAAAGCCGTCGGCAAGTGATCGCACCACTTTGTCGTGGAGGTCACGCAGCTCCTCTGCGTCACCGGAGGCGTCGTGGGCTCCGACCACCAGGAAGGATGTGCCGGGCTCGGCGGTGTGCCGCTCGAGGTGCAGGCTCCGCGCCGTCTCCTCGTCAGCCCACCACGACCGCGACACGTCCTTGTGGTCCGGGTCCGTATCCGGCTCGCCGAACCAGGCCGGGCCGGCGAAGGCCTCGCCTCCGACCTGTCGCCACGGCAGGTCGAGCCGTCCGATGACGCGGCGTTCGGTCCTCCCCTCGTGCGGCTCGGAGAGCGTGGAGTTGATGAGCACGAGACCGAACCGGCTGGCGGCCCACAACGTTGCCTTGCCCAGCCCGTAGGAGCCGCCCGCACGACCTCCGGACTGTTTGTGACTGTCGAGCTGACGTCGGACGACCGCGGCGAAACGGCCGTCGTGGTACTCGGGCCCGGTGAGCCCGTTGGCGTTGAAGTCGTCAACCCGCAGCAGCAGCAGCGAGTTCTTCGCCTCCAGTTCGTCCAACGCGGCCCGCAGACTCTTCGACACCTTCTGCTCCGCAGAGGCAGCCCGGTCGTAATGCGGGCGCAGCTCGTCCCATTGGAGTGCAGCCAGGAACGAGGAAAGGTGCTTTCCCGTCAATTCGTGCAGGGTGTAGTGCACTCGAACCGGAGCGTTGACATCGAGTCGCTCGTCAAGGGCGTTCTGAGTGGCCTCCCTGGCCAGAACGGCCACGTCCGCGTCGAAAGCAAAGGCAGCGGCGTTGCCGTACTCCCGCCCGCCGTCGGCATGGGCGGTTCGGTGATGCCATCGCAATGGTCGATTCATCGATATGTCGCTCGTGCGGCTTTCTACCAGGTCGGGATCGGTGCCGAACACCTCGGCCAGCGAGCGTTTGGTCTCCTCTCGCGGCTCCGCTCGCCCGTTCACCCAGGCGGAGACAGCCGCGCGGGTCAACCCGAGGCGGGCAGCCAGGTCGGACTGCGACATCTCCTTGCGGCTCAACTGCCGTGCGAGCCAAGGGCCGAAGTCCTCACCTCGGTGGTCCATGCCTGCCCTCCGCTGTTCGGCCCGCCCCGGCGTACGTAGCGATCACACTAACAGGGCTTATTTGACACGGAGAGAGTTGTCAAATATTCGACAGGGGACCTTGCACTCGGGTCTTGAGGCCTGCGCTCGCGCGGCGACTCGTGACGATCTCCAGCACGCGTTCTGCCGCCTCGTCCGGCCGCTCGTGCTCCCAGACCCGCACGGCCAGCCATCCCGCCTCGGCCAGTCGCGCGTCGGTGTCCATGTCCCGACGCCGATTCCCCTCGATCTTGGCGCGCCAGAACTCGGCGTTGTTCTTCGGCCACGTGGCGTGCTGAGGACAGCAGTGCCAGAAACAACCGTCCACGAATACCGCCACTCGCGCGGGACCGAACACGATATCGGCTTCGCGCCTCACGCCCTTCACCGGCTTCCTGTGAATTCGGTACCGGGCGCCCTTGGCGTGCAGCGCCTTGCGCAACGCCAGCTCGACACGGGTGTCGCGGCTCTTCTGGCGGCTCATTCGAGTACGCACGGTCGCTGTCGTTACCAGTTTCTCCACCCGACCATTGTGAACCGGAAGGGCGCGGCACTCAGAACGGAAGCGGCAGTTGTTGGTGGCCGCGGGCTTGGGCTGTGGGTGGGGTGGGGCGGGGGGTGGTCAGGGTGAGGAGGGTGCGGAGGGCCGCGAGGACTTCCGTGGGGGTGTCGCGGAGTATCGATGGGGTGGCGCTGACCACCAGGATGCCGTGGGACTCCAGGCGCAAGCGGCGGCGGAGGGTGGCGTGCCAGGCGTCGCGGGTGTAGTGGTACTCCGCGGAGTCGATCTCCAGGGCCACGCCCTCGTCGGGCCAGTAGGCGTCCGGGGTGGCCAGGAAGGTGCCGTCGGGGGTGTAGAGGCGGGCGTTCCACAGGGGAGTGGGGAGGTCCGTCGCGGTGAGGACGTCGCGGGCCTGGGCCTCGGCGATCGAGCGGACCCCGGCGAGGAGTTCGCCCGCGGCGGCGCGGATCGCGGGGCGGGTGAGGAGGCGGGCGGCGCGGAGTTCGGCGTGCAGGTCCTGGGGGTGGCACCAGCCGGCCTGGACGACGTGGGCGAGGGTCGAGCGGATGCGGTCGGCGTCGGCCTCGGCGTCCACGGCGCGGGCGGCGAAGTCGGCCGCAGCGCGGACCGGGCGGGTGCTGGGGATGCCGCCGACCGTGATCGTGCGCGGCCAGCGGGAGGTGGCGAGCGGGCGGACCTGCGGGGTGCCGGTGAGTCGGCGCGGGGCGCGGATCAGGACGTCCGCCGGGGTGGTCGGGCCGTACGGGGCCTCGCGGATGCCGAGGAGGGCGAGCGCTGCGGCGCCGGTGAGGGCGGCCGTGTCGCCGGACAGGGGGTCCGCGGCGGGTTCGGCGGCGTACAGGACGGCGGCGAGGGCGCGTTGGCGCTGGTCCGGGGGCCCGGTCTGGAGGAGGTACACCCGGGGCAGTAAGCGCTGCCAGGGGCCGCCGGGGCGGGTCCGGGAGGTGATCGTGCCGTCGGGCACGCCGGCCGCGGTGAGTTGGTGCCGCGTGGCCAGGTTGAGCTGGCGGCGGGGTGCGGGGGTCCCGCGGGGCGCGGGAGTCCCACGGGGTGCAGGAGTCCCACGGGGGGTGCGGGCGGGTGGTTCGCGGCGTACCGGGGTACCCGGCGACACCGCCGAGGTCCCGTGCTGCTTGGTCAGGGGGAGCGGGTCGGGCTGGGTGGGGGGTGTGGGTGTGGGTGTGGGCGTGGGTGTGATCATGGGGCCGGTATGCCCCGGCGGGATGTGGGGGACACGTCCCTCAGTGGTCGGGGTGGTCCGGGGAGAGGAAGACGATCACGCCCGTCTCCTTGCCCGGGCGGGCCGGGACCTCGTGCCAGCCGAGGCGGCGGTACGTGGCCACGGTATCGGTGGCCCGGCGGGAGGTCAGCAGCCAGGCGCGCCGGTCGGGGGCGTCGGCGGTGATCTCGGTGAGCAGGGCCCGGCCGGTGCCGCGGCCGCGGGCGTACGGACGTACGGCGAGTTCGTCTATCTCCAGCGCGCCGGTCAGGAGCTCCCGCACCCGCTCCGGACCCAGCTGGTCCCGGACCTGCGCGTACGCGCGGTTCCGGGGGAAGGCGGCCGGCGTGATCCAGCCCGTGGCGAAGCCGTCGATGCCGACACGGGACTGGGAGAGGGCCGTACGGAAGCCGGGGCGCCGGGCGTCGACCGGGAGGCGGGCGGCGAACTGGCGAATGGTTTCTTCGTCCTCGTTCCAGGGCGGTCCGGAGAAGACGTCGGCGTAGGCGTCGACCAGTTCGTCCGCGAGGTCGAGGACGGCCTGTCCGTAGCAGATCACGATGTCCTGGCTCCTGAGTGAGGTGGGATTTTTCCCTTTGGGTGGGGAGAGTGAATGTATGCCCTTCCGGTTCCCCCCGGCGCACATCGCACGGATCCGGCGAGTGTGCGACAAATCCCCTCACCGCCCTCCGTGTCGGCAGGGGCCGCGCCCGCGTTGAGCAGCCGTGGACAGACTGCTTCGGGCGGCCGGCCGGTGCGCGCTCGCCTTTCTTCTCGTCCTGGGCGTCGTGGCGCTGCTGCCGCGCGCCGTACGGGACGCTGTGCCGGACGCCCTGATCGGCGGAGCGGTGGTCGTGGTGGTGTGGGTGCTGGGCGCCCGTCGGATCGCGGGGCGGCCGCGTTAGCCTCGTAGGACTGACGGCAGATGGCAGACGATCCATAGGAGTTCGAGATGGCGCGGGTACCGAGTTCCGTGGTGGCGGCCGCCGGGCTGGTCGGCGGCTACGCCGTGGCCCGGTGGACCAAGAAGCGGCCCCTGGGCGGCGTCGTCCTCGGCGCCGCCGGGCTCGCCGCCGGACGCGAGTGGCACCGCCGGGGCGGCGCGCCCGCGGCGGCCGGGCTCGGGGCGCTGTACCTGGCCGGCTTCGCGGGCGCGCACCCGCTGGCCAAGAAGGTCGGCGCGTGGCCGGCCGTCTTCGGGGCCGCCGGGGTCGTGGCCGCCGCGTCCTGGGCCGTCGCCGACCGCGGCTGAGGCCCGGGAGCGTAGGCGCGGCGGCGCGGCGGCGCGGCAGCGCGGCGGTGCGTAGGCGCGGCGGTACGTAGGCGCGCCTACGCGCCGAACGCGCGCGACACCGTGTAGATCAGCAGGCCCGCCAGGGCGCCGACCACCGTGCCGTTGATGCGGATGAACTGCAGGTCCCGTCCGATGTGCGCCTCGATCTTGCGGGACGTGTGCTCCGCGTCCCAGGCCGCCACCGTGTCCGTGATCAGGGAGGTGATCTCGGTCCGGTAGTTGGTGACGACGTAGACGACCGCACCCTCGATCCAGCCCTCCACCTTGTCCTGCAGCCGGCCGTCCGTGGCCAGCCGCGCCCCCAGGGACATCAGCGAGGAACGGACCCGGAGCCGAAGCTCGCTGTGTTCGTCCTCCGCCGCCGAGATGATCATCGACCGGATCGCGGTCCAGGCGGAGGCGATCACGTCCTGGACCTCGCCGCGCTCCAGCAGCTCGGACTTCAGACGCTCCACCCGGGCCTGGGTCTCCGTGTCCGACTGCAGGTCGGCCGCGAAGTCCGTCAGGAACCGGTCCACCGCCCCGCGCGCCGGGTGCTCGGGCATGTCGCGCATCTCCGTGACGAAGCGGAGCAGTTCCTTGTACACGCGGTCGCCGACCTTGCGGTCCACGAACCGCGGGGTCCAGCCGGGTGCCCCGCCCTGGACGGCGTCCATCACCGACTGGCCGTGCGTGACCAGCCAGTCGTGGGCCTTGGCGCACACGAGGTCGACGGCGCGGTGGTGACCGCCGTCCGCGACGACCCGTTCCAGGGTCTTGCCGATGCCCGGCGCGATCTCGGCCGTCTCGGCGCGCCGGGTGATGGCCTCGCCCACGACGGCCTGGACGTCGGCGTCGCGCAGGACGGTCAGTGCTCCGCGCAGGGCGGTGGCCAGCTCCGCGGTGACCCGGTCGGCGTGCGCGGGCTCCGCCAGCCAGGCGCCGAGGCGGCCGCCGATGCCGAGGGAGTGCAGGCGGGCCTTGACCACGTCGGAGGAGAGGAAGTTCTCGCCGACGAACTCCCCGAGGGAGATCCCGAGCTGGTCCTTCTTGGTCGGGATGATCGCCGTGTGCGGGATGGGCAGGCCGAGGGGGCGCCGGAACAGAGCGGTGACGGCGAACCAGTCCGCTAGTGCGCCGACCATGCCGGCCTCGGCCGCGGCCGCGACGTAGCCGGCCCAGCCGCCGGCGCCCCAGGCGTGCTGGGCGTACTTGGCCAGTACGTAGATGAGCGCGACTAGGATCAGCAGGCCGGTCGCGGTGGTCTTCATCCGGCGGACGCCGCGACGGCGCTCCTCGTCGGCGGCGCTGAACACGAACCCGCCGCGGGTGGGTGGGGGCGGGGGCGGTGCCGCCGCGCCCGTCGCCGCGCGGGGCGGCGGGGGCGGCGGGGCGGCACCTCCGGTGGTGGTGCGGTGGTCCACGTGGTCCTGCCTTCCCCCGGGGGCGCCGGTTTTGTCTGCATAGCATCCGACTACTGGGAGGCCCGAGGAGTTCCCGGCACGCCGTTTCGCTCCCGCGAGGGGTGGCCGTCGTCCTGGGCCCGGCTCACGGCCGGGAGCCTGCGCGAGGCTGGCCCGGGCCGCGGCGGATCACCGGGCCCGACCGCCGGGTCCGGCCGCCGGGGTCCGGCCGCCGCGGCCCGGCCGCCCGGTCCGCCCGCCCGGTCCGCCCGCCGGGTCCGGCCGCCGGGGCCGGGCCGCCGGGGCCGAGCCGCCGGGGCCGAGCCGCCGCGGCCCGGCCGCCCGGTCTGCCCGCCGGCCAGACCGCCGGGTCCGCCCGCCCGGTCCGCCCGCCGGCCCGCCCGCCGGGTCCGGCCGCCGGGTCCGATCCGGGTGCCGGGTGCCGTGTGCCCGGTGGCCCGGGTCCGGCCACCGCGCCGGGTCCGGTCAGCGGATCCGGCCGCCGGGTGCCCCGGGCTCCCGGGTCCGGCCGCCCCGCCGCGCCACCGCGCCGCGCCGCCGCACCGGGTCCGGTCCTCGGCGACCGCGCCCGCGATCCCGGAGCCACCCGCCCGGCCCGGTTGCCGGCCACTAGGTCCGGCAACCAGGTCGGCCCAGCGCGCCGGTCGTCCGGCTAGCCCCGTCGGGGCTCCCGGGCCCTGCTTTGGGGGCCGGGAGGCCGTCCCGGCCGTCGCCCCGGGCCGCCGCCGGGTCCGGTCCGCCCCCCCGCCGGGTCCGATCCGGCTGCCGGGTGCCCGGGGCTACCGGGTCCGGCCGCCGCGCCGGGCCGTCGCGCCCGGCCGTCCCCCAGGCCGCCGCCGGGTCCGGGCCGTCCGCGCCGCCGGATCCGGTCCGGCGGGGCGGCGCCGGGGCCGCCGGGGCGGCCGCCGCGGCAGACTGCTCCGCAGCCGCGCCCCCGACTCCTCCCCGTCGCTGTCCAGAACGTCAAAGTTAAACCTCAAGTTTTGTACACATCCATGACGT
>NZ_JBEZLA010000014.1:0-126937 GCF_040651925.1 Streptomyces sp. NPDC048349
TAGCGGTCCGATGATTTCCCATGCCTGATCGGTCAGTTCATGACGTCGCACCACGAACGGAGTAACGACCGATCGACATTGCGGACACGCCCTAGGGGCGGCGGGCCAGCAGGTGGGCGTCGAGGAAGCCACGCTCGGAGGCCGGGTCGTGGACCAGTCGGGCGGACGTGACGAGTCCGGCCCCGGTCAGCAGTTCGGCGAAGCGGTCCACCGGCCAGCTGTAGGCGGGCGTCACCTTGTGGTCGAAGCGGACCGGCTGCGGTCCGTCGGTCGCGAAGAACGAGGTCAGGAGCAGACCCCCCGGCGTCAGGACACGCACTTGCTCGGCCAGCAGTGCGGGCAGTTCTGCGGGTGGGGTGTGGATCATCGAGTAGTGGGCCAGCACGCCGCCGAGGGCGCCGTCCTCGAGTGGCAGGGCCTCCATCCGCGCCTCGTCGAAGCGCAGGGCCGGATGGGCCCGCCGGGCGTGGTCGACCATGGCCGGGGAGAGGTCGAGCCCGAGGGGGTCCAGTCCCAGCTCGTGCAGCATCGCCGTCAGATGTCCGGGGCCGCAGCCGACGTCGGCTGCCCGTGGGTTCCCCGTCCCGCGCACCAGTTCGGCGAAGGCGGCGATCATGGCCCGGGTGAACGGCCGCGTCTCCAGCCGATCGGCGAACAACGACGCGTACAGCTCGACGACCCCGTCGTAGGCCGCCCTGGTCTCGTCCTGGTGCTCCGTCACGGAGAAGAAGCTAACAGTCGCGCCGACGAGAGGACTCTACAGGTGTAGAGTGCAACTCGGTCTCGACCTCTACGGATGTAGAGGGGGATTGGCCCTACCCGAGGAGTCACGATGAGCGCGACCGTTCCGTCCGTCCTGCGGCACAAGGCCGGGCCGCTGCGCCCCTTCACCGTGGGGGCCGGCGGCTTCGTGTTGTTGGGGACGGGGCACCTTGCCCTTGCCGTTGCTGCGGCCTGGGGTGACCGGAGTCCCGAGCAAGAAGCCTCTTCGGCGGCCATGCGGGCATCGAGCGTGACGCTGCTGGGTCTGGAGCGCAGCACTCTCGATGTCGTCCACGGCATGAGTTCCGTCATGGCCCTGTTCATCATCTCCACTGCGCTCCTGGCCCTGTTCGCCGCCCGGCACGCCCCGGCCCTGGTCGAGCGGCGCACTGCCTTCGGGTGGACGCTCCTCGCCGTCTCGCTCGTGGGTCTGGCGCTGTCGGTCGTGTTCCTGCCCCCGCCGCCGATCGTCGTCCTCACCGTCACCAGCTGCGCGTTCGCGCTGTCCCTGCGGCGTGCCGCGTGACGAGGAGGTCTTCGGTGGGTGCGGAAGGGTCGTCCCGACTGGCATGGGGGAACGGAGGGGCGGCGTACGCCGACGTGGTGTCGGGGTACGCCGCCCTGGGGTGCGGGTGGACCCGCGTGGTCATGGTGGTTACTTCGGGTCGCTGTTGAACTTCGAGGCCGACCAGAAGTAGCCGAGCACTGCGAGGCCCAGGCTCCAGGCAAGGGCGAGCCAGCCGTTGTGGCCGATCTCGGTGCCGAGCAGCAGGCCGCGCAGGGTTTCGATGGCCGGGGTGAAGGGCTGGTACTGGGCGATCGGCTGGAACCAGCCGGGCATGGCGTCGATGGGCACGAAGGCGCTGGAGATGAGGGGGAGGAGGATCAGCGGCATCGCGTTGTTGCTGGCGGCCTCGGCGTTGGGGCTGATGAGGCCCATGCCGACGGCGATCCAGGTGAGCGCCAGGGCGAAGAGGACGAGCAGGCCGAATGCCGCGAGCCATTCCAGGGCGGTGGCGTGGGTGGAGCGGAAGCCCATGGCCACGGAGACGGCGCCGACGAGGACCACGCTGGCGACCGATTGCAGCACGCTGCCGATGACGTGGCCGATGAGCACCGAGCCGCGGTGGATCGCCATGGTGCGGAAGCGGGCGATGATGCCCTCGGTCATGTCGTTGGAGACGGACACCGCGGTGCCGACGACGGTGGAGCCGATGGTCATGAGCAGGATGCCGGGGACGATGTAGGCGATGTAGGCGGAGCGGCCCGCGCCGCCGCTCATCGCGTTGCCGAAGATGTAGACGAACAGCAACAGCAGCATGACCGGGGTGAGCAGCAGGTTCAGGGTCAGCGACGGGTAGCGGCGGGCGTGCAGGAGGTTGCGCCGCAGCATCGTGGTCGAGTCGCGGACGGCGAGGGAGAGGGCGCTCATCGGACGGTCTCCTTGGGCTGGTGGGGGAGGGTGGTCTCGCCGGTGAGGGCGAAGAAGACGTCGTCGAGGTCGGGGGTGTGGACGGTGAGTTCGTCGGCTTCGATGCCGGCGGAGTCCAGCCGGTCGAGGAGGGAGCGCAGTTCGCGCTGGGTGCCGCCGCTGGGGATCTGCAGGGCCAGGGCCTCGTCGTCGCGGGCGGTCCCGCGCAGGGTGGTGGAGGCGGTCCGGTAGGCGGCGGGGTCGGTGAAGCGGAGGCGGACGTGGCCGCCGGGGACGAGGCGCTTGAGTTCCTCGGCGGTGCCCTGGGCGGCGATCTTGCCGTTGTCGAGGACGGCGATGCGGTCGGCGAGTTCGTCGGCTTCCTCGAGGTACTGGGTGGTGAGGAAGACGGTGACGCCGCCCGTGACGAGGTCGCGGATGATCTGCCACATGGTGTGGCGGGAGCGGGGGTCGAGGCCGGTGGTCGGCTCGTCGAGGAAGATGATCTGCGGGTTGCCGACCAGGGTCATGGCGATGTCGAGGCGGCGCTTCATGCCCCCGGAGTAGGTGGAGGCGGGCTTCTTCGCGGCCTCCACCAGGTCGAAGCGTTCGAGGAGTTCGGCGGCGACCCGTCGTCCCCGGTGGCGCGGGAGGTGGTGCAGGTCGGCCATGAGGAGCATGTTCTCCTCGCCGGTGATCAGTCCGTCGACGGCGGAGAACTGTCCGGTGACGCCGATCGCGGCGCGGACCGCCTGCGGGTCTGCGGTCAGGTCGTGGCCGCCGACGCGGATCTCGCCGGAGCCGGGGCCGGGTGAGACGAGGGTGGAGAGGATCTTCACGGCGGTGGTCTTTCCGGCGCCGTTGGGGCCGAGCAGGGAGAAGACCGTGCCCGGCGGGACGTGCAGGTCGATGCCGTCGAGCACGACTTTGTCGCCGTAGGACTTGTGCAGGTCGTTCGCCGCGATGGCCATGTTGGTCATGGGGATGCTCCTCGGGAGGCTGCGGATCAGAGGCTGCGGGCGGTGATGTCGCCGTGGGAGGTGGTGGCGCGGATGTCGAGTTGGGCGGTGCCGTCGTTCTTGAGGGCGTTGCTGACGCGGCCGTAGCCGGTGCCGGCGTCCAGGGCGGCCGAGACGCCGGCGCCGGCGACGACCTCGATGTCGCCGGACTGGGTGTGCAGGACGACCGTGCCGCGCAGGGCCTCGGTGATCCGGATGTCGCCCCGTGCGGTGCTGATCTCGGCGGGGCCGGCCAGCCGGCCGATCTCGACGTCGCCGTCGACCGCGGTGAGGCGGACGCTCGCGGCCTCGTCGATCTTGATCTGGCGGTACGCGCCGTCGAAGGCGACGTCGCCGAGCCGTCCCACTCCGCGGAGCTCGGCGGCGGCGGCCCTGCCCTCGATGCGGGAGCCGGCGGGCAGCTGGACGGTGACCTCCAGGGATCCGGAGGGGCCGAAGAGCTTGTTGTCGGGGGCCGGGGCCGTGATCCGCAGGACGCCGTCGGCGTAGGCGACGGTGGTCTGCTCGGCGGTCTTGGTGTCGCGGCTCTTGGAGGGGTTGGCGGGCCGGATCTCCACGGTGGTGTCGGCCCGGTCCGCGGCGATGAACTGGACGCGTCCGGCGGGGAGGTCCAGGACGGCGGAGATCGGGGTGGCCGTGGCGAACTTCTGCATGGTGGTCTCCTGCGACTCGTTGTTTCCGATGACAGAAACGCTACGTTGCTTTCTGAAGGACGACAACTAGTTCGTTGCACTGACTTTGTGTTTATGCAGGTGAGAGGCTGGAAAGTGTTGCAAGGGGTGGCAAGTTAACGCAACGAAGAAGGGTGCGGTCATTGCAATGAGCCGGGAGTGAACGCTATAGTGGGGGTGCGGACCGCCGCGCGAACGACGACCAAGGAGATGGCGATGCCGGGAGGCAGGCTCACCCAGCAGGAACGGCAGCAGATCGCACTGGGGGTGACAGACGGCCTCGCCTACGCCGAGATCGCCCGACGCCTCGACCGTCCGACCTCGACGATCACGCGTGAGGTGATGCGCAACGGCGGCCCCACCGGCTACCGCGCCGACCTGGCCCACCGCGCCACCGAACGCCGCGCGCAGCGGCGCAGGCAGGCCGCGCCCCGGAGTGTGGAGGCGTCACCGCAGCCCTACGGGCGCGATGCCGAGGCCGTGCGCGAGTACGAGGAGGTGTTCACCACCGTCATGATGGCTTCGGGCATGCCCAAGATGATGGCCCGGGTGATGGCCTGCCTCACCCTCACGGACAGCGGGAGCCTCACCGCGTCCGAACTCGTCGAGCGCCTCCAGGTCAGCCCGGCGTCCATCTCCAAGGCGATCGCGTTCCTCGACAGCCAGGGCATGGTCCGCCGGGAGCGCGACGAACGCCGCCGCGAGCGCTACGTCGTCGACGACGACATCTGGTACCAGTCGATGCTGGCCAGCGCCCGGGCGGCCGCCCAGATCGTCGAGACCGCGCGGCAGGGCGTCGGGGTCCTCGGCTCCGGCACCCCGGCCGGCGCCCGCCTCGAGAACGTCGCCCGGTTCCTCGACTTCGTCTCGGAGAGCACCGCCCGCGCCGCCGAGCAGGCCCGCGAGATCCTCCACGCGAAGCCCGCAGCCGACTCGGACGGCGTCGGCTGACGGGTCGTCGGTGACGGCGGGGCGGGGCCGCGGGTCCGTGCGGCCGCAACCGGGCGGGGCCCGGGTCCGTGCGGCCGCACCCGGACGCGGCCGTCCCGGGATCCGGCTCGCAGTCCGCGATCGATTGTCAGTGGCGGATGGGAGGATCGGAGTATCGAGTCGGAAAGCGGGGGAGCCGTTCATGTCCGGAAACCAGAACTACATCAATCACGTTGCTCTCGTATTGGACGCCAGTTCGTCCATGTCGCACCTGAGCGGCAAGGTCGTCGAAGTCGCCGACCAGCAGATTGCCTATCTGGCCCGCCGGTCGCAGGAATTGGACCAGGAAACCCGGGTCACGGTGTATGTCTTCGCGGACAAGGCGGAGTGCGTCATCTACGACAAGGACGTGCTGCGCATGCCGTCCTTGAAGGAGCTCTACCGGCCCGGCGGAATGACGGCCCTGCTGGCGGCCACGCTGAAGTCGCAGCGGGAGCTGGCGCAGACGGCTCAGCTGTACGGCGACCACAGCTTCCTCACGTTCGTCCTGACCGACGGGCAGGAGAACGCGAGCCACCGCTGTCCGGACGCTCCCAGCAAGGACCCCCGTGAACTGGTGCGGGCCGTGGGCACCATGATGGAGACGCAGGCGGACAACTGGACGCTGGCGGTCCTCGTGCCGGACCAGATGGGCAAGCGCGAGGCCATGCAGTGCGGATTCCCGAAGGACAACATCGCCATCTGGGATGCCACGAGCACCCAGGGCCTGGAGGAAGCCGGACAGGTCATCCTGAAGGCCACCGAGAATTTCATGGTAGGCCGCAGCAAGGGCATTCGGGGATCTCGCGCGGTGTTCTCCACGGGTGGAGAGACGGTCAACAAGGACACCATCGCGGCGGCCGGTCTGGCCCCGGTCGATCCGTCGCACTACCACCTGATTCCCGTGGCCCGCGAAGCGGCGATCCGGGAGTGGGTCGTCGAGTCCGGGCACACGTACCGGACCGGCTGTGCGTTTTACCAGCTGAGCAAGTCGGAAAAGATTCAGGCGCAGAAGCAGATCGCGGTGCTGGAAAAGAAGACGGACCAGGTGTACACGGGACCGCAGGCCCGAGCCCTGCTCGGTCTGCCGAACTCGGAGGTCCGCGTCAAGCCGGACCACAACGACGACTTCACGATCTTCGTACAGAGCACCAGCGTGAACCGGAAGCTCGTACCGCGTACGCGGCTGCTGGTCATGGCCTGACGGCCGGGAAGCCCTGCCCTTCCCCCAAGTGGCACGGGGAGGGCGGGGCTTTCGCCGAGGGAGGCGGTGGGGCGTCCCGGGTGTTGCCGGCTGTTACGGACTGTTACGGGCGGCCTGACGGCCAGCCGGTGGGGCCGGCCGGCGGGTAGCCGGGCCACATCACGGCGGGCTGCCGGCGTGCGCGCCGCCTGCGGGCTTCGCGGACGAGGAAGGCGCTTCCCGAGGTGAGAGTGGCGATGAACGACAGCGTCCCGACCGACGAGCGCCACGGGGCGGCCTCTCCCAGGGCGTCCATCCACACCTGTGACGTGGCTGCCGCCAGGGCCAGCAGCAAGGGGATCCTGGCCCAGGGCGACAGCTTGCGGCTCGTCACGACGAAGGCGTAGCCGAGGGCCACGCCGGGCGTCGCGACCACGAGCGCGCCCACGCATATGAAGAAAAGAAAGGCGATGACCATGTCGCGCCGACCTCCGGATCTCATGGCGACCCGTCACGAGGGCAGGCGGATCCACATCCCCCCTGCTCCGGCAGGTTCCCGCGGCCATGCTCGCAGAAAAACTGAACACGTTCAATGCAGGAGATCGCCACCGTGGTGTGACATGCGCTGTCAGCGCGGTGGATGATGATCGCCTCAGTACGGGGTCGCGTGCCCGGGGAGAGTTGGGGGGACCGGCTCTTGATGGCCGTGCCGCTCGTGCTGCTCTCACCGCTCATTTGCCGAAGGAAGCCTTCTGGTGCGTCCCACTCGTACGACGGTCCTGCTCACCGCAGGCCTCGTCGCCCTTCTCGGTGTTCCGGCTGCTGCGGCCGCCGAGACGCCGTCCAGCCTGTACGTGAACAACACGGCCGGAGCCAACTGCACCGACACCGGAGCCGGTTCGCAGGCCGCGCCGTTCTGTACGATCTCGGCCGCGGCCAAGGCCGTACAGCCGGGGCAGACCGTGCGCATCAAGCCGGGCAAGGTGTACGCCGAGTCCGTCACCGTCGACCGGTCCGGCGAGCCGGGCAGGCCGATCAGCTTCGTCGCCGACGGCCCGAACCCTTCCGACCAGGTCGCCATCGGCAGCAAGGGCCTGACCGTCAGCGGCGCCTCGCACGTGGTCGTGCGCGGGCTGCGCGTCTACGGGGGCGTCAGGATCACCGGCTCCACCGACGTCGAGCTGGACCGGTCCTTCGCCACCGGCGCGGGACCCTCGCCCGTCTCCCTCGTCGTCGACGGGGCGAGCGCGGACGTGCGCGTCAGCCGGAGCGAGCTGGCCACGACCGCCCAGATCGAGGGCGGCGCGCGGGGCACCGTGCTCAGCCGCAACGAGCTGCAGGGGTACGTGATGCCCGCGGTGCAGGTGTGGGACGCGCCCGGCACGGTCGTCACCAACAACACGCTGAGCCTGGAATGCGAGGCGGCCCTCTCGCTCGGCGGCGGCTCGACCGGCTCGGCGGTGTTCAACAACCTGATCCGCCTCGACGACGAGTTCCCGTGCCCGGACCCCGCTCCGCGCAGCGGCATCGTGGTGTCGCAGAGCGCAGCGGCCGGCACCCGCGCCGACTACAACCTGATCACCGGGGTGGCGGTGGCCAACCGGGTGGCGTACAAGTGGGCCGGCGGCGACTACACGACCCAGGCGGCCTACACGGCCGCGACCGGGCAGGGCGCGCACGACGTCCTGCGGGCGTCGGGAGCGGGGGCGAGTTTCGACAGCCCGGGCTCCCCCACGATCGACTCCGGTGACCCGACGGCGCCGGGCGTGCTGCCCACCGACCGGACGGGGATGGCGACGTCGGACGACCCGACGGTGGCGAACACGGGCAAGGACGGCGGGTACGTCGACCGCGGTGCCCGCGAGTCGCGTGACGTCCTGGGCGAGGCCCGGGTGGAGCTCGACCAGACGTGGGCGCCGGCGGGGACGGCGGTGAAGGCGACGGCGTCCGTGAAGAGCAGCTGGAACAGTGCGCTGACGTATTCCTTCGACTTCGGTGACGGGACGGCTCCGGTCGTCACCAAGGAGCGGGCCACCGGGCACGTGTACGGCTCGCCGTGCGCGTGCGTGGTGAAGGTGACGGCGGTGAACGACGCCGGGACGAAGGCGTCCGCGGAGACCTCGGCGAAGGTGACGGCGGCCGGTCCGCTGACCGCGGGCTTCACGGACACGCCGGTGCTGCCCGACTGGTACGACATGAAGACGTACGTCGCACCGCTGAGCATCGAGGTCGACCCGCGGACCGCCACCCGGGCGCCGTGGCCCGTGCAGGGCGTGGAGGTGGACTTCGGTGACGGCACGTCCGAGGCGCGCAGCGGCCTGGAGGCCGTCCGGCACGGTTACGCCCAGCCCGGTGAGTACACCGTGAAGGTCACGGTCCGGGACGTGAAGGGGGCGGTGTCCACGGTCGGCCGGAGCGTCAAGGTCGCCTATGCGCCGTCCGGTTACGTGGCGGTCGCTCCGCACCGGGTGCTGGACACGCGTACCACCGACACGCCGTTGCAGGGGGGTACGGCCCGTGCCGTGACCGTGCCGGTGGCCCACCAGGAGTCGGGGCTCGCGCATGCCGCCGGTGCGACGGCGGCCGTGTTGAACGTGACCGTGACGGGGGCCTCGCAGGACACGCACCTGAGTGTGTGGCCTTCCGGTCAGCCGCGTCCGGTGAGCTCGAACGTGAACGTCCGCGCGGGCGGTACCTCGTCCAACACGGTCACCGTGCCGGTGGGCGCGGCCAGCCAGGTGCTGGCCCAGCTCAATTCGGGCCGGGCCTCGCTCGTCGTCGACTTCGTGGGCTACTACCAGCCGAACAGCGGCGACCGGTTCTCGTCGGCTCCCCAGACGCGTCTCTTCGACACCCGTACCACCGGTGAGCCGCTGAAGGGCGGGCAGCCGCGGACGGTCAAGGTCGCCGGCGTGTACGGCGTCCCGGCCGATGCGGTCGCCGTCGCGGTCAACCTGACCGGCACGGGCGCCACGGAGAACGCGCACGTCATCGCCTACCCGTATGCGGCGAGCCGGCCCGCGACGTCCAACTTGAACCTGGAGCCCGGCAAGGACAAGTCCAACCAGGCGATCGTTCCGGTGGGTCCGGACGGGACCATCACCCTCTACACCAACACCGGTTCCGCCCATGTGGTCCTGGACGCGGCCGGCTTCTACTCCAGGAACGGCAGGGCCCTCTTCACGCCGGTCGTCCCCCAGCGCCTCGCCGACACCCGCAGCACCGGCAAGCTCGCTCCGGGCGCCGTCACCGCGGTCACGGGTCTGGCGGCGAACGCGCTCGGCGCGGTCGTGAACGTCACCGCGACCGATTCGACGGCCCCCGGCTTCCTCAGCATCACCGGGGACGGGTACGGCCGCCCGGGGACCAGCAGCCTTCAGACGCGGCCCGGTGAGACGGTCCCGAACCACGTCACCACGTCCGTCTCGCAGGGGCGCGTCGAAATCTGGAACAGCTACGGCGGCAGCACCCACGTGATCACCGATCTCCTGGGCTACTTCACGCCGTAGGGGCGGGGCGGCGCGACGGACACGTCGGCCCCGAGACAGACGAGGGACACGGGAAGCCCCGGCCACCGCGACGAGCGGGGGCCGGGGCTTGTGCGTGCCGGGGTCGGAGTCGGTGCGGTCGCCTCACCCGGCCGGGGGGCGGGGGGCGGGGCGCCTGCGGGAGATGGCCACTCCGGCCAGGCAGATCGCGCCGCCCAGGAGGGTCAGGGCGGCCGGGACCTCGTCCAGGGCCATCCAGGCGATGAGGATCACGACGGCGGGGACGGCGTAGGTGGTCGCGCCCATCTTTCCGGCGGTGGTCCTGGACAGGGCGTACGTCCACGTGGTGAAGGCCAGGGCGGTCGGGAAGAGGCCCAGGTAGACCATGTTGAGGGTGGCGGTCAGCGGTGCGTGCGGGAGCTGGGTCAGCAGTTGCCAGGCGAAGGGGAGGGTGACGGCGGTGCCGACGAAGCAGCCGTACGTGGTCACCTGGATCGGGGTCGCGTGCGCCAGTGCCGGCTTCTGCGAGACCACCCCGGCGCCGTAGGCGAGCGCGGCGAGCAGGCAGAGGAGGACGCCGCCGAGGGAGGAGGAGCCGCCGTCGGAGGTGGACAGGCCCACCACGGCGGCGCCGGCGAAGGAGACGCCCATGCCGACGAGCAGCATCGGCGGGAACCCCTCCCTCAGCAGCCAGCCGCTGAGCAGGGCGATCACGATCGGGCCGATGTTCACGACCATGGCCGCGGTGCCCGCGTCCACGCCCTGTTCGCCCCAGTTGAGCGCCACCATGTAGAGGCCGAACCACAGGAGTCCGGAGGTGAGGATGCCGGGCCAGGCCTGGCGGGGCGGGAAGGGGACCCGTGTGACCACGACGACGACCGCGAGGGCGAGGGAAGCCGTCAGCAGGCGTCCGAGGGCGAGTGCTCCGGGGGCGTAGTACGGGGCCGCCGCGCGGATGGAGACGAATGCGGAGGCCCAGAGGACGACGGTGACGGCAGCGGCGGCGAGGGCCCGCTTGTCGGGGGCGTGGGGGTGGTCGGGGGACGGGCCGGGGGTGGGCGGGCCGGCGAGGGGCGGGCCGGCGGGGGGTGTGGGGTCCGTGGGCGGGCGGTCGGTGGGCGGGCGGTCGGCCTTGTGATCCATGGGGGCAAGGTACTCACGGGTGTGGGGGGTGCCCACCGCGTTTTCCGGGGCCCTTGGTGGCCGGGGCGGCCCTCCGGTTGGGCTCCGCGGGATCTCGAGGGGACGGCGGGACAGTGTCGGGAATCTGTTTGCCGTCCTCAGGAGGCTGGTCATGTCCGCGCCCGTGCTCGAACCGCGCGTGGAGGCACAGCCCGCGCCGAAGGCCCGGCGGCCGCGGCCGGGGCTCGCCCTCGCCGTCATCGCCTCCTGCAACGCGATGATCCAGCTCGACGACGCCATCGTGAACATCGCCCTGCCCGGCATGCGCGCCGATCTGGGACTGTCGGACGTCGGTTCGTCCTGGGTGCTGAACGCCTACCTGCTCGCCTTCGGCGGTCTGCTGCTGCTGGGCGGGAGGGCCGGGGACATCCTCGGCCGCCGCCGGGTGTTCCTCACCGGCGTGGCGCTGTTCACGGCGGCGGCCGCGGTGCGCGGGCTCGCGTCGGGTGTGGAGCTGCTGACCGTGATCCGGGTGGTCCAGGGGATCGGGGCGGCGCTGGCGGCGCCGAGCGGGCTCGCGCTGGTGTTGAGCATGTTCGAGGAGGGTGCGCCGCGCAAGCGTGCGATCGCCGTGTGCACGGCGGCGGGGGCGATCAGTACGGCCGGGGGTCTGCTGCTGGCCGGGACGCTGTCCTCGCTGAGCTCGTGGCGTTGGGAGCTGTTGCTGAACGTTCCGCTCGGCGTGCTGATCCTGGTGCTGGGGCCGGCGGTGATCACGGAGACGCGTCGCAACCCGGGCCGTTTCGACGTGGCCGGTGCGCTGTTGTCGGCCGTGGGAGCGGCTGCGCTCGTGTACGGGCTGGCGCGGGCGGCGGAGCAGGGGCTCGGCGATGTGCGGGCGCTGATGTGCGTGGCGTGCGCGCTGGTGCTCTTCGCGGTGTTCGCGGGGGTCGAGCGGCGGGCCGCGCATCCGATCGTCCTGCTGCACCTGTTCCGGTCCCGCAACCGGGTGCTCGCGTACGCGGGGACGCTGGCCGTGCCCGGTTCGATCATGGGCGCGTACTTCTTCCTGAACCGGTACTTCCAGCAGCAGGCGGGTTACGGGCCGTTGGGCGCCGCGCTGGCGTTGACGCCGCTGGCGGCGACGATGGCGGTGATGGCGTGGACGGCCGTACGGCTGGAGCGCCAGCTCGGGCCGCGCTATCTGATGGCGGGGGGCGCCGCCCTGCTGCTCACGGGCAACCTGTGGCTGTCGCAGCTCGGGCCGGACACCTCGTACGCGGGCGGCATCCTTCCGCCGCTGCTCCTGCTGGGCGCGGGCATGGCGTGCTGTGTGATCCCGCCGACGGTGCTGGCGACGTCGGGGCTGCGGCGCGGGGAGGCCGGTGCGGCCTCCAGCATGCTCAATGCCGTGCAGACGCTGGGCGGTTCGCTGGGCCTGGCGATGCTCGTGGCGGTGGCCTCGCGCTCCGGGATGTCCCTGGGGTTCACGGCGGGCGCGGTGTGCGCGGGTATCGCGCTGCTTGCCGCGCTGCTGATCCGGCCCGGTGCGGGTGCGGAGGGCGGCGCCGGGGCCTGACCGTCTCGGGCGGAACCGGCTCGGGGCGGAACCGTTTCGGCGGTGTCCGGCTTCGCCGCGTCGGGCGGCCGTAGCGCCGTGCGCAAGCGACATGGGGCGGCATGGCCGCCCCATGTCGCTTTCGCACGGACCGTCGTGCCGGGTGGTCAGGAAGCCCAGGCGCCCGGCGGGCGGAACGGCGGGCACGGTGCGGGCGGGAGCGTGCGGGTGGCCTGCGCGGAGGGTGCGGGCCGCCGGGCCTCGTGGAGCCGGCGGAGGCGGGCGGTGAGGAGGACGGCGATGGCGGCCGTCTCCTCGGCGGTGGGGTTGCCCCTGGAGATCCGGATCGAGGCCATGGCGAGGGCCAGTGAGGAGTCCTCGGCGGCGCCCGCACCGGGAAGCTCCGGGCGGTCCTCGCGTTCCGGGCGCTCCGGGCTCCCCGTGGGCGATGGGCTGTGCGGGCGGTCCGTGGGGGCCGGGCGGTCCGTGGAAGCGGGAGTGGCGGCGGGGTGGTCCCCCGCAGGGGGGACGCGCACCGCGGGGGCGGTCGGCAGCGGACGTTCCTCGACGATGATCATGGGTGGCCCCTTTCGACACGGTCGCACCGGGAAGCGCCTGGTGCCGGACACTCCAGGTTCCGTTCGGGCGCTACAGCCCGGCTCGGGTTCCGCACGGGAATGCGTACGGAATGGCTCGCGAACACTTTGGATCATGGCCGGATCGCGACGCCCCGGGTGGGATTCTCCAGTGAAAATCCAGAAGAATTCGAGTCTCATTCCAGCGTCATTCGAGTGGATATTACAGGCGCACGAAAAAGCCGCTGCGGTCCATTCCAGCGGAATGGACCGCAGCGGCACATGAGGGGTGGAGTCGGGCTGGGTCAGCCGGTCTTCCTGCGGAAATACCGCTTCTGGCCGGCCGAACCGCTCATGTTCTTCACCTTCATGCGGCCCTCTTCGTGAGCCGTGCGGGCGCGCGATGCGTTGGACTTGCGCTCCAGTGCAGCACGGAACCTTTCCTTGGCATCTTCTGCAACGCCACCGTCGAACGACTTGTCAGTCATACGTACCTCCTGCAATCAATCGACAGAAAAAGTCTGGCACAGAATTCCTGGAATGACGACCCCGCATTACCGGCTCCGGGCAATGGAATTCGCCATTTCCGGGGTCAGGCGGTGTCAAGGAGGAGCCGGTCCTTCGCGGCGGGCGCCGCGGTCTGTGCGGAGGGCTGCTCGGGGGTCTCCTCCGGCGCGGCCTGAGGGGTCTTCGAGGCGGGCAGGAGCGGGCTGAGGAGGGCGACGAGCGCGAAGACGGCGACGTTGTACCAGAGCGTCACGGAGGTGGCGTCGCTGAAGCGGTCGGCGCGGTCGGCGGCGCCGGTGACCTCGCTGCCCGTGAGGCTGAAGAAGATGACGCCGACGATGGCGATGCCCGCGGCCGTACCGAACTGGATGACGGCGTTGACCACGCCGGATCCGGCTCCCGCGTCCTGCGGCGGGATGTCGCCGAGCACGACGTTGGTCAGGATCGGCGAGCACAGGCCCATGCCGAGGCCCACGATCAGTTCGGCGCCGGCGACGTGGTACCAGTCGATGCCCGCGCCCTGGGTCGACACCGCGAGGATCATGGCGAGGGTGCCGAGGGTCATCACGGACGTGCCGAGGGCGACGAACGTGCGCCCGTTGGCGGTGCCCTTGCGCCAGGCGATCTGGAAGGTCGCCATGATGCCGACCGGGAACGCCACGGTCACCAGCGCGGTGCGCAGCGCGGACCAGTCGAGTCCGAGCTGCATGTGGTAGGTCAGCACCAGGAAGAACGAGGTGATGCCGGAGAACGCCAGCATGACCACGACGACGCCGACCCGGAACGAGCGGTGGTGGAAGAGGGTCGGCGGGACCAGGGCGGAGCCGTCGCGGCGGTGCCTGCGCTTCTGGTGGAGGCCGAACGCGCCGAACAGCAGCACGGAGGCCGCGGCCAGCACGAACATCCAGCCCGGCCAGCCCTGTTCACGGCCCTGCACCAGGGGGTACATCAGCCCGAGCGAGGCCAGCGTGACGAGGATGACGCCGGTGATGTCCAGGCGTGGTGACTGGTCGGACTTGCTCTCGGGCATGGTCCAGGCGGCCAGGGCGATGGCGAGGATCCCGAAGGGGATGTTCACGAAGAAGATCGAGCGCCAGCCCAGGCCGAAGAGGTCGAGGTCGGTCAGTACGCCGCCCAGCAGCGGGCCGCTGACGCCGCCCAGCCCGAGGACGGCTCCCATCAGGGAGAAGGCGACGACCCATTCCTTCTGGTCGAACATCGTCATGATGACGGACATCACCTGGGGCACCATGAGCGCCGCCGTCAGGCCTTGCAGCAGGCGGCCGCCGACGAGTACGCCCGGGGTGGTGGCGAGCCCGCACACCGTCGAGGCGAGGGTGAAGCCGAGCACGCCGGTGATGAACAGCCGCTTGCGGCCGTAGATGTCGCCGAGCCGGCCGCCGGTGATCAGGAAGACCGCGAAGGCCAGTGCGTAGCCGGCCAGCGTCCACTGGGCGGTGGCGAACTCGGCGTGCAGGTCCTGCTGGATGGCCGGCAGGGCGACCGTGACGATCGTCGCGTCGACGTTGTCGAGGAAGGCGGCGAGCAGTACGACGCCGAGCGCGATCCACCGGCGCCGGGAGGCAGCGGTGGGGGGAGGCGCTACGGCCGTGGCGTCCGCCACGGGCTCCGGCGGGGTGGACGAGGACACGTGATCAACTCCTGGGAAGGGGTCGGGGGGATCGGAGTGGGGGGAGGGAACCCGGGGGCCGGCCTGGGGGAGGCGGCCCCCGGGGGTCAGATGCCGCCGAGCACGGCGTCCAGGGCCGCGTCCATCTCGTCGTCGGTGAGTTCCTGGGCGGTCTGCAGGGCGTCGGCGGGGGCTTCGGCGGTGGCGGTGGCGGGGGCGGCGAGTTCCAGCAGGCGGTCCAGCAGACCGCTCTGGCGCAGCCGTTCGACGCCGATCCGGGCCACCGCCCACTGGGCGGCCTGCGCCGGGTCCTGCGGCGGGGTGTCGGAGGCGGCCGCGGTCTGCGGTGCGCCGCCGACGCCGTCGAAGGAGAGCTTGCCGTGCAGGTATCCGGCGATGGCGCGCGGCGTGGGGTAGTCGAAGGCGAGGGTGTTGGGCACGGCCACCTGGGTGTGCCGGGCGAGTCGGTTCTTGAGTTCGACGGCCATCAGGGAGTCCCAGCCGAACTCGCGCATGGGCTTGTCGAGCGGGACGCTGCCGGACAGGCCGAGGACCGCGGTGACCTCCTGCTGGACGAACTTGCGCAGTTCGCCCTCGCGTTCCTCGGCGGGCAGGGCGGCCAGCCGGTCGCGGAAGGCGGAGCCGCGCTCGGTGGCCTCCTTGGCCTTCCTGGGCTGGGTGCGGACCAGGGCCCGCAGCAGGGCCGGCGGCCGCGCTGCGGAGTCGTCGGCGGCCAGGCGGGCGGTGTCGAGCTTGAGCGGCACCAGGTGCGGTTCGGGGCGGGCCAGGGCGGTGTCGAAGAGGGCGAGGCCCTCGGCGGCGGTCAGGGGCTGGGCGCCCTGGCGGCGCATCCGGGCGAGTTCCGCCTCGCCGAGCTGCGCGGTCATTCCGGCGCCGCCCTGGGCCCACAGGCCCCAGGCGAGGCTGGTGGCGGGCAGGCCGCGCTTGTGGCGGTGGGCGGCGAGCGCGTCCAGGAAGGCGTTCGCGGCGCCGTAGTTGGACTGGCCCGGCGAGCCGAGGGTGCCGGCGACGGAGGAGAAGAGGACGAAGGCGGCCAGGTCCAGTTCGCGGGTCAGCTCGTGGAGGTGCCGGGCGCCCGCCAGCTTGGGGGCCAGGACGCGGGCGAACCGCTCGGGCGTCTGGTTGTGCACGACACCGTCGTCGATCACGGCCGCGAGGTGCACCACGCCCGTCAGCGGGCGCTCGCTGCCGGCCTCGGCGAGCAGGCCGGCCACCGCGTCGCGGTCGGAGACGTCGCAGGCCAGGATGCGCACGCCGGCTGCGCCGGCGGCTTCAAGGTCGGCCACCAGATCCTGCGCGCCGGGAGCGGCCATGCCCTGGCGGGAGGTCAGGACGAGGTGGCGGACTCCGTGTTCGGCGACGAGGTGGGCGGCCAGGTTGCGGCCGAGTTCGCCGGTGCCGCCGGTGAGCAGGACGACGCCCTCCGGGTCGAGGGTCCGGCCGACGGTGAGGACCAGCTTGCCGGTGTGGCGGCCCTGCGCCATGTGGCGGAAGGCCGCGGGGGCCTCCCGTACGTCGTAGGCGAGGTAGGGCAGCGGGGCGATCACCCGGTCGGCGAGCAGGGCGGACAGCTCGGTGAGCATCCGGTGCAGGTGGCGGGGTTCCAGGGACATCAGGTCGAAGGCGCTGTAGGCGACGCCCGGGTGGGCGGCGGCGACGGCGTCGGCGTCGCGGATGTCGGTCTTGCCCATTTCCAGGAAGCGTCCGCCGTGCGGCAGCAGGCGCAGCGAGGCGTCGGTGAACTCGCCGGCGAGGGAGTTCAGTACGGCGTCGAAGCCGGCCCCGCCGGTGGCGGTCAGCCACCGCTGCTCGAAGGCGGTGTCGCGGGAGGAGGCGATGCGCTCGTCGGACAGTCCGAGGGCGCGCAGCGTGTCCCACTTGGGGCGGCTGGCGGTTCCGTAGACCTCGGCGCCGAGGTGGTGGGCGAGCTGGACGGCGGCCATGCCGACACCGCCGGCGGCCGCGTGGACGAGGAGCTTCTCGCCGGGGCGCAGCGCTCCGAGGTCGGTGAGGGCGTAGTAGGCGGTGAGGAAGGCCAGCGGGATGGTGGCACCCTCCTCGAAGGTGAGGGTGTCGGGCAGTTTGGCCATCAGGTGGCCGTCGCCCCGGACCTCGGTGCCGAAGGCGCCGAGCGCGAGGCCCATGGCCCGGTCGCCCGGGCGCAGGTGGGTGACGGCGGATCCGGTTTCCAGGACGGTGCCGGCGAACTCCAGGCCCAGTTTGGGTGTGGCGACCATGCCGAGCGCGTTGAGGACGTCGCGGAAGTTCATGCCGGCGGCGCGGACGGCGACGCGGACCTCGTCGGGGCCGAGGGGGCCGTCGACGGGGACGGGGACGAGTTCGAGGCTGTCGATGCTGCCCTTCTCGCGGATGTCCAGGTGCCACGGTCCGTCGCCGTCGGGCGGGGTGAGGGCCCCGCCGCCGTGGGCGGCCGCGGCGCGGGCGGTGCGCACGAGGCGGGGGGCGAACAGGGCGTCGCCGCGCAGGGCCAGTTCGGGTTCGTCGGTGGTGGCGAGGGCGGCGGCCAGGGCCGTCGCGTCGGGGGTGGGGGTGTCGAGGTCGAGCAGCCGCAGGGTGCGGTCGGGGACCTCGCCGCGCACGGCTCGTACCAGGCCCCACAGGGGGGCGTGGGCGAGGTCGGTGACGGTGTCCTCGGGGCGGGCCGCGACGGCGTCGCGGGTGATCCAGACCAGTTCGGATTCCGCGGTCTTCTCGGTGAGCAGGTGCTGTACGAGGTCCAGCGCGGCCAGGGTGTTCGGCTCGGCCGTGTCGAGGGGGGCGGGTGTGGCGGTGGTGGCGTCGATGATGATGCGCTCGGGGGCGGGGCCGTCGGCGAGCAGCGGCTCGGGGCCGGCCGACCAGGGGGCGCCGAGGACGTCGGCGAGGGCTCCGCTGCCGCCGATCACCAGGGTGGTCGCGGGCTGCGGGGCGCTTGGGGCGGGCTCGGTCACGGGCTGGAAGTCGACGCGGTACAGGTGCTCGCCCTCGGGGCGGGTGACCCGCAGCTGGTCGGCGGTGGCCTCGCGGATCTGGAGCGCTGCCGACAGGACGGGCTCGCCGGTGGCGTCGGTGACCAGGACGGTGGCGGACAGGCCGGCGGCCGGGGACTGCGGGTCGTGGCCGCCGTCCTGCGGGTCCAGTGCGATGCGGACGCGCAGTTCGGTGCTGTCCGTGGCGTACAGGGTGACGTCGGTCCAGGCGAAGGGGAGCAGCACCGTGCCCTCGGGCCGGCCGGGTCCGCCGGGGGTGACGCCGGCCAGGACGTGCAGGGCCGCGTCCAGGAGCGCCGGGTGGACTCCGTGGCCGTCGGTGGCCTGGCGCAGCGGTTCGGGCAGGGCGACGCGGCCGTAGGCGACGTGGCCCTGGCGGGAGAGGGCGGTCAGGCCGCGGAAGGCGGGCCCGTAGGCGAGGCCTTCGCCGCCGAGCTGCTCGTAGAAGCCGTCGAGGCCGATGGGCTCGGCTCCCGCAACGGGCCAGTGGGCGAGTTCGGCCAGTCCCTCGGGGGTGTCGCCGGCGGGGTCGTCGGCGAGTTCCCCGGAGGCGTGCAGGGTCCAGGCGGCCGGGTCGGCGGATGCCTCCGGCTGGCTGTGGACGGTGATCTTCCGGCGTCCTTCGGTGTCCGGGGCGGCGACCTTGACCTGGAGCCGCAGGGGCGCGCCGGAGGTGAGGACGAGCGGCTGGGCGAGGGTGAGTTCGGCGACCCGCTCGGACCCGACGGCCCGGGCGGCGGCCAGGGCGAGGTCGAGCAGGCCGGTGCCGGGCACGAGGACGCTGCCGAAGACGGCGTGGTCGGCCAGCCAGGGGTGGTCGGAGAGCGAGAGCCGGCCGGAGAGCAGCTGGCCCTCGCCGTCGGCGAGCGTGAGGACGGCGGCGAGCCAGGGGTGCCCGGCCGGTACGAGGCCGGTGTCGCGGGCGCCGCGGCCGCTGCCGCGGGCGGGCTCGAGCCAGTAGCGCTCGCGCTGGAAGGCGTACGTGGGCAGCTCGGCGGCCAGTTCGGCCGTACGGGCGCGTGCGGCGGCGGTCCGGTCGGTGAACACCTGCTCCCAGTCGGGTTCCTGGCCGCTGACGTGGAGCGTGCCGAGGGCCTCGATGAGGGCGCGGACCTCGTCGGGGGTCTGGTCGGGGTCCTTGGGGGCGCGCTGGGAGGCGACGAACACGGCGGGGTCGGTGACGCAGTGGGCGCCCATGGCGGCCAGGACGGCGGCGGGGCCGCATTCGAGGTGGCGGCCGATGCCGTCGGCCTCGAGGGTGCGTACGGCGTCCAGGAAGCGCACGGCGTCGCGGACCTGCCGTACCCAGTATCCGGCGTCGCGCAGGCCTTCGCCGGGCGCGAGGTCGGGGCCCATCCGGGTGCCGGTGACCGTGGAGACGACGGGGATCCGCGGGGCCGCGAAGGTGATGTCCTCGGCCACCTGCCGGTAGGCGTCGAGCATGGCGTCCATGTGCGGGGAGTGGAAGGCGTGGGAGACCGTCAGCCGGCGGGTGCGGCGGCCGAGTTCGGTGAAGTGGCCGGTGACGGCGGCCACGGCGGCCTCGTCCCCGCTGACGACGGTCTGGGCGGGCCCGTTGATGCCGGCGATCGAGATGCGTCCGGGGACGTCGGCGAGGGTTTCCAGGGTGTCGAGGACCTCGGACTCCGAGGCTTCCACGGACGCCATGGCTCCGCCGCGCTCGCAGGCCTGCATGAGGCGGCCGCGGGCGGCGACCAGGCGGGCCGCGTCGTCCAGGGTGAGGACTCCGGCGACGTGGGCGGCGGCGAGTTCGCCGATGGAGTGCCCGGCGACCGCGGCGGGGCGCACGCCCCAGGCCTCCCACTGGCGGAAGAGCGCGGTCTCGATGGCGAACAGGGCGGGCTGGGCGTACTCCGTCTCGTGGACGAGTGCGGAGCCGCCGAGGACGAGCTCGGCCAGCGGCTGGTTCAGGTGCGGGTCGAGCGCGGAGCACACTGCGTCGAAGGCCTGCCGGAAGACGGGCAGGGCGGCGTGCAGGGCGCGGCCCATGCCGGGACGCTGGCTGCCCTGTCCGGTGAACAGGACGGCGAGGGGGCCTTCGGCCGCGGTGCCTTCGGCGGCGCCCGCGGGGGTGCGGCCGTCGGCGAGGGCGCGCAGCGCGGTGACCGCTTCGGCGGTGGTGGTCACCGTGAGGGCGGCGCGGTGCTCGAAGTGCGTGCGGTGGCGGGCCGCGGTGTACGCGAGGTCGGCGAGCTGAACCTCCGGGCGGCCCTCGGGGCGGCCCTCGAGCCAGTCGGCCCAGCGGGTCGCCTGCGTGCGCAGGGCGGACTCGTCGCGGCCGGAGAGGACCAGGGGGAGGGGGGCCCGCGGGGCCTCGGGGGCTGCGGGTGCCTGGGAAGCGGCGGGTGCCTGGGGCGTCTGGGTCGCTTCGGTCGCTTGGGTCGCTTGGGTCGCTTGGGTCGCTATGGACGGTTCCGTCGCTTCGGTCGCTTCGGTCGCTCCCGGGGCTGCCGTCGCTCCGGTGGCTGCCGTCGCTCCCGTGGCTGCCGTCGCTCCCGTGGCTCCGGTGGCTCCCGTCGCCGGGATGGCCGGGGTCGGGGCGGCGGTCGGGGGTTCTTCGAGGACGACGTGGGCGTTGGTGCCGCTGAGGCCGAAGGAGGAGACGCCCGCACGGCGGGTGCGCTCGGGTTCCCGGGTCCAGGGCCGGGCTTCCCGCAGGAGTTCCAGGCCGCTTCCGTCCCACGCGATGTGCGGGCTGGGCTCGTCGACGTAGAGGGTCTTGGGCAGGGTTTCGTGCTGGAGGGCGAGGATCATCTTCATGACGCCCGCGACACCGGCGGCGGCCTGCGCGTGGCCGATGTTGGACTTGGAGGAGCCGAGGTAGACGGGACGGTTCTCGTCGCGGTCGGGGCCGAAGACCTCGGACAGCGCGCCCGCTTCGATGGGGTCGCCGAGCGGGGTGCCGGTGCCGTGGGCCTCGACGGCGTCGATGTCGGCGGGGGTCAGCCGGGCCGCTTCGAGGGCGTCGAGGATGACGCGCTGCTGGGCGGGGCCGTTCGGTGCGGTCAGGCCCTGGCTGCGGCCGTCCTGGTTGACGGCCGAGCCGCGGATGACGGCCAGGACGCGGTCCCCGTCGCGCTCGGCGGCCGACAGCCGCTTCAGGACGAGTATGCCGACGCCGTCGGACCAGCCCGCACCGTCCGCCAGGGCGGAGAAGGACTTGCAGCGGCCGTCGGGAGCCATGCCCTTGAGGCGGGAGAACTCCACGAACAGCCGGGGCGTGCTCATGACGGTGACGCCGCCGACCAGCGCGAGCTCGCACTCGCCCTGCCGCAGGGCGGTCGCGGCGAGGTGCAGGGAGACGAGGGAGGAGGAGCAGGCGGTGTCGACGGTGACGGCCGGCCCCTGGAGGCCCAGCGCGTACGAGACGCGGCCGGACACGACGCTGGAGGCGTTGCCGGTGCTCACGTAGCCGTCGAAGGCGTCGAGTTCGCGGCCCTGCTCGCCGTAGTCGGAGCTCATCGCGCCGAGGTAGACGCCCGTGCGGCTCTCGCTGAGCGTGCCCGGACGGATGCCGGCCCGCTCCAGGGCCTCCCAGGCGGTCTCCAGGACGAGGCGCTGCTGCGGGTCCATGGAGAGGGCCTCGCGCTGCGAGATGCCGAAGAAGGCGGCGTCGAAGTCCGCGGCGGCCTCGATGAAGCCGCCTTCGCGGGCGTAGCTCTTGCCGACGGCCTCGGGGTCGGGGTCGTAGACGCCGAGGTTCTCCCAGCGCGAGGGCAGTTCGCCGATCGCGTCGCTGCCCGTGGCGAGGAGGTTCCAGTACGCCTCGGGGGTGTCGATGCCACCGGGGAGGCGGCAGGCCATGGACACGACCGCGATCGGGTCGTCGGCGGCCGGGGCGGCGGTGTGCCGGAGGGTGTTCTGCTTCTGGTTCGGCTTGGGCCGGCCGGTGGTCAGGGCCAGCTTGTCGAGGAGCAGGCCGGCGATGGCGGTGGGCGTCGGGTAGTCGAAGGCGAGGGTGGAGGGCAGCGTGACCCCGGTCTCGGCGGAGAGTCGGCGGCGCAGTTCGACGGCCATCAGGGAGTCGATACCGAGTTCCTTGAGGACCTGCTGCGCGCCGATCCCGTCGGCCGCGGCGATCCCGAGGACGACGGCCGCCTCGCGCTGCACCAGCCGGATCAGCGACGGCAGCCGCTCGGCTTCCGGCTGGGCGGCGAGCTGCTCGCGCAGTCCCGTCGGCGTACCACCGGACTGCCCGGCCCGCTTCTTCGGGGCGCGGACGAGGGCCCGCAGCAGGGCGGGCACCTCGTCGGGGCGCCGCTGCAGGGTGACCAGGTCGAGCTTGACCGGGACCAGGTGCGGGTGCGGGGAGCCGAGGGCGGTGTCGAGGGCGGCGAGGCCCTGCTGCTCGGTGAGCGCACCGATGCCCATGCGGCGCATGCGGGCGAGTTCGGCCTGGCCGAGGGTGGCGGTCAGACCCTGTCCGGCCTGCTGCCACAGACCCCACGACAGGCTCGTCGCGGGCAGGCCGTTGGCACGGCGGTGCGCGGCGAGGGCGTCCAGGAAGGTGTTCGCCGCTGCGTAGTTGCTCTGACCGGCGCCACCCAGGACACCGGCGGCCGACGAGAACAGCACGAACGCGGCAAGGCCGAGGTCTCGCGTCAGCTCGTGCAGGTGCAGTGCGGCTTGCGCCTTCGGCTGCCAGACACGGGCCAGGCGCTCCGCGTCCTGCGATTCGAGGAGTCCGTCGTCGAGTACGGCAGCCAGGTGGAAGACCCCCGTCCAGGGACGGTCCGCATTCGCGAGCAGGCCGGCGACCTGGTCACGGTCGGCGACGTCGGCCGCGACGATCCGCACGCTCTCGGCGCCGGCCGTCTCCAGCTCGGCCACCAGATCCGCGGCCCCCGGAGCATCCGGGCCACGCCGGGACGTCAGTACGAGATGACGTACGCCATGCACGGACACCAGGTGACGGGCCACAGCCCGGCCCAGCTCACCCGTACCACCCGTCACCAGAACCGAACCGTCGGGGTCCAGGCGCGGGGCGTCGGACGCCTTGGCCGTGCGGACGAGGCGGGCGGTACGGATCTCCCCGTCGCGCAGCGCGATCTCGGGCTCGTCGGTGAGGGTGAGGGCCGGGGCCAGCGCGAGGTCGTCCCGGGCCCGGTCGGTGCCGAGGTCGATGATGCGGAGGGTCCGGTCGGTGTGCTCGGCGCGTGCCGCGCGGAGCAGACCCCACAGGGCGGCGTGGGCCAGGTCGGTCACGCCGTCGCCCGCGTTAACGCCGTTAACGCCGTTAACGCCGTTGACGGCCGAGCGGGTCAGCCAGACCAGTTCGGTCTGTTCGAGGCGCGGTTCGGCCAGCAGGAGCTGGAGGGTTCCGAGCGCGGCGGCGGTCAGCTCGCGGGCGTCGGCGGCGGCCGCAGTGCCGGTGGCGTCGACGAGGACACGGGCCGGGGCGTCGGCTCCTTCGGCCAGGTGCGCGAGGAGCGCGTCGGCGTCGGCGAACACCTGCGCACCGAGGGCGGCGGCGATCCCGGCGTCGCCTTCGAGGGCCCAGGTCTCTCCGGCCGGCTCCGCGTCGCCCGGGGTCCGGGTGGGGCGGAACTCGAGGTGGTACAGGTGCTCGGCGCGCTCGCCGGCGCGGATCTGCTCGGCGCTCGCCTCGCGGATCGCCAGGCCGCGGGTGCGGACGACGGGGCGGCCGGTGCCGTCGGCGACGGTGAGGGTGAGGTGCTCGTCCGCGCCGGACGCGACGTCGATGCGTACGCGGAGCTCGGTGGCTCCGGCGGCGAGGAGCTCGACGCCCGTCCACTCGAACGGCATGAACACGCGCTGCCGCGCTTCTTCGTCGCGCACGCCCATGAGGGTGTGGAGCGCGGCGTCGAGGAGGGCCGGGTGCACACCGAACTCGTCGGCGGTCAGGCCCTCGGGGAGACGGATGAGACCGTACGCGGTGTCGCCCTTGCGCCAGAGTTCCGTCAGGCCCTGGAAGGCCGGGCCGTAGTCCAGGCCGCGCTCGCGGAAACCCTCGTAGAAGCCGTCGAGATCGACGGACTCGGCGCCCGGGACCGGCCACTGGGCCAGCTCGGCGAACGTGTCGGCGTCGGCGGCGGCGGTGAGGTCTGCGGGCTCCGCGAGTTCACCGGTGGCATGCCGGCGCCACTCCTCGTCGCTGCCCTCGGGGCGGCTGTAGACGGTTATGGGGCGGCGGCCGGTGCTCTCGGGTGCGCCGACGGCGACCTGGAGGCGGACGGCTCCGTCCGAACCGAGCAAGAGCGGCTCGGTGAGCACGAGTTCGGCAACGCCCGGGGCGCCGACGTGGTGGGCGGCGGTGAGGGCCAGTTCGAGCAGGCCGGTGCCGGGGACGAGGACCGAGCCGAAGGCCGCGTGACCGGCCAGCCAGGGGTGCTCGGCGAGGGAGATCCGGCCGGTGAAGAGGTACCCCTCGCCGTCGGCGAGAGCGGTGACCGCGCCGAGCCACGGGTGCTCGGGGACGTCGAGACCGACGCCGCGCACGTCGCCGGAGGTCTTCGGGGCGTCGATCCAGTAGCGGGTGCGCTGGAAGGCGTACGAGGGGAGCTGCACGAGGCGTCCGGCGCCGAGGACGCGGTCCCAGTCCAGGGTGTGGCCCTGGACGTGGAGCAGGCCGAGGTTGCGGAGCAGCTGGGCCGGCTCGCCGTGCTGGCGGGCCAGGGAGCCGACGACGATGCCGCCGCGCTCCGCGCTGCCGTCGGTCAGCGGCATGGACAGCACCGGGTGGGCCGAGATCTCGACGAACACGCCGTGGCCGTCGTCCAGGAGGCGGTTCAGGGCCCGGTCGAAGCGGACCGGCTCGCGCAGGTTGCGGCACCAGTACGCGCCGTCGAGGTCCGTGCCGTCGGCGATCTGGCCCGTGACGGTGGAGTAGAAGGCGATGTCCGTGCCGGTCGGGGTAATGCCGGTGAAGCCCTCCGCCAGTGCGGCGAGCAGCGGGTCCATCTGGGCGTTGTGGGACGCGTAGTCCACGTTGATCTTCCGGGCGTACACGTTCTGCTCGGAGAGCTCCGCCACGATCTTCGCGATCGCGTCCGCCAGACCCGAGATCACCGTCGAACCGGCCGTGTTCACCGCGGCGACCGAGAGCGCGTCACCGTACGGGGCGATGAACTCCTCGACCTCCGCCACCGGCCGCTCGATCAGAGCCATACCGCCCTGACCAGCCAGGGCCAGGACCGCCTGCGAGCGCTGGGCGACGATCTGCGAGCCCTGCTCCAAAGTCAGAGCACCGCTCACGACAGCTGCGACGACCTCGCCCTGCGAGTGACCCACCACCGCGGACGGCTCCACACCCAGCGAGCGCCAGACCGCCGACAGGCCCACACCCATGGCGAACAGGGCGGGCTGCACCACATCGACACGGTCGAACGGTGGGTGGTCACCCTCCTCACCGGCCAGGACCTCGCGCACCGACCAGCCCGTGAACGGACGCAGAGCAGCATCACAGGCGTCGATCGTCTCGGCGAAGACCGGGTGCTCGGCGAGCAGCGCACGGCCCATGCCGACCCACTGCGAGCCCTGACCCGGATAGACGAAGACGACCTTGCCACGCTCAGTCGCGGCACCGGTCACCACGGCGTCGTGCGAAGTGCCCTCGGCGAGCGCACGCAGCGCCTCCACCAGACCGGCGGAGTCCGCCGCGACCACGCTCGCCCGCGACTCGAAGTGCGAACGATGACGGGCAGCCGTCACCGCCACATCGGCCAGCGGTACCCCGGGACGGCCCGACAGCCACTGCGCCCAACGGTCCGCCTGCTCCCGCAGAGCGGCCTCGTCACGCCCCGACACCACCACCGGGAGCGGTGCTGCTCCGGTCGGCTCGGCGGTCGGAGACGGGGACGAGGACGGGGACGGGGACGGGGAGGGGGCCGCAGTCGCGGCCGGGGGCTCCTCGAGGACGACGTGGGCGTTGGTACCGCTCAGGCCGAAGGAGGAGACGCCCGCACGGCGGATGCGCTCCGCGCCCCGCTCCCACGCGCGCGCCTCGTTCAGCAGCTCGAGGCCGCTGTTCTTCCACTCGACGTGCGGGCTGGGCTCCTCGGCGTGCAGGGTCTTGGGGAGCACGCCGTGCTCCATCGCCAGGACCATCTTGATCACGCCGATGACACCGGCAGCGGCCTGGGCGTGCCCGAGGTTCGACTTGGCAGAGCCCAGGTAGACGGGCCGCTTGCCGTCGCGGTCGGGGCCGAAGACCTCGGCCAGTGCTCCCGCCTCGATGGGGTCGCCGAGCGGGGTTCCGGTGCCGTGGGCCTCGATCGCGTCGATGTCGGCGGGGGTCAGGCGGGCTGCTTCGAGGGCGTCGTGGATGACGCGCTGCTGCGAGGGGCCGTTGGGGGCGGTCAGGCCCTGGCTGCGGCCGTCCTGGTTGACGGCGGAGCCGCGGATGACGGCCAGGATCGGGTCGCCATCGCGCTGCGCGTCCGAGAGCTTCTTCAGGACGATCACGCCCGCGCCCTCGGCCCAGCCGGCGCCGTCGGCGCCGGCCGAGAACGACTTGCAGCGCCCGTCGGCGGCCATGCCCTTCAGGCGGGAGAACTCCACGAACAGTGCGGGGGTGCTCATCACGGTCACGCCGCCGGCCAGGGCGAGTTCGCACTCGCCCTGCCGCAGTGCCTGCACGGCCAGGTGGATGGAGACGAGGGAGGAGGAGCACGCGGTGTCGACGGTGACGGCCGGGCCCTGCAGGCCCAGCGTGTAGGAGACGCGGCCCGAGACGACGCTGCTGGCGTTGCCGGTGCTGTACCCGTCGAGGGCGTTGAGGTCGTGGCCCTGCTGGTTGCCGTAGTCGGAGCTCATGGTGCCGAGGTAGACGCCCGTGCGGCTCTCGCTGAGCGAGTCGGGGCGGACACCGGCCCGCTCGAGCGCCTCCCACGAGGTTTCCAGGACCAGGCGCTGCTGCGGGTCCATGGAGAGCGCCTCGCGCGGCGAGATGCCGAAGAACGGGGCGTCGAAGCCCTCGGCTCCTTCGATGAAGCCGCCCTCGCGGGCGTAGCTCTTGCCGATGGCTTCCGGGTCGGGGTCGTAGACGCCCAGGCGGTCCCAGCGGGACGGCAGGCCGCCGACGGCGTCCCCGCCCGAGGCGAGCAGCTCCCAGAAGCCCTCGGGGGTGTCGATCCCGCCGGGGAGGCGGCAGGCCATCGAGACGACCGCGATCGGTTCCGTACGGGAGGCCCGCTCGGCGTTGAGTTCCTTCTCGGTCTCGACGAGCGCGTTCGCCGTGCGCCGCAGGTACGCCTCGAGCTTTTCCAGCTTCTCGACTTCGGACGCGCTCATTCACTCACTCCAAGCTTGCGATCCAGGAACTGAAGGAGGTCATCGGTGCTGTCGCCGCCGAGCTCCGCTTCGGTGTCGGCGGCCTCGGCGGCTTCGGCCGGGCCGGACGCTGCCGAGGCCTTGGCCAGGCCGTCGCGCAGCGCCAGCAGCCCGGCGGCCAGGCCCGGCTCCTCGAGTTGTTTCGGTGTCGCGGAACGCAGGAGTTCCACGAGGTTGTCGATCTGGTTCTTCGTCACGCGCTGTCCGGTCCGTGCCGCTCCCCCGGCTCCCACGGCCAGCTTGTCGAGGAGCAGGCCGGCGATGGCGGTGGGCGTCGGGTAGTCGAAGGCGAGGGTCGAGGGCAGCGAGGTGCCGGTCTCGGCGGAGAGGCGGCGGCGCAGTTCGACGGCCATCAGGGAGTCCATGCCGAGCTCCTTGAGGACCTGCTGGGCGCCGACTCCCGCGCTGCCGGAGGCGCCGAGGACCACGGCGGCCTCGCGCTGCACCAGCTGGGCGAGCCGCGGCAGGCGCTCGGCTTCCGGCAGTGCGGTCAGCTGCTCGCGCAGCCCGTTGCCGCCGGTCGCCGCCTCGCCGCCCGCGCGCTTGCGCGGGGCGCGCAGGAGGCCGCGCAGGAGGGCGGGGGCGTCGCCGCCGTTGTCCAGCTCGCGCTGGAGGGGCGTGAGTTCGAGGCGTACGGGGACCAGGTGCGGCTCGGCGGAGGCCAGGGCGGCGTCCAGGGCCGACAGGGCCTGGCGTTCGCTGAGCGCGGCGATGCCGCGCCTGCGCATACGGGCGAGTTCGGCCTGGCCGAGGGTGGCGGTCAGACCCTGGCCGGCCTGCTGCCACAGACCCCACGACAGGCTCGTCGCGGGCAGGCCGTTGGCACGGCGGTGGGCCGCCAGGGCGTCCAGGAAGGTGTTCGCCGCAGCGTAGTTGCTCTGACCGGCACCGCCCAGGACACCGGCGGCCGAGGAGAACAGCACGAACGCGGCAAGGCCGAGGTCTCGCGTCAGCTCGTGCAGGTGCAGTGCGGCTTGCGCCTTCGGCTGCCAGACGCGCGCCAGACGCTCCGCGTCCTGCGATTCGAGGAGTCCGTCGTCGAGTACGGCGGCCAGGTGGAAGACGGCCGTCCAGGGACGGTCCGCATCCGCGAGCAGACCGGCGACCTGAGCGCGGTCGGAGACGTCCGCCGCGACGATCCGCACGCTCTGCGCACCGGCCGCCTCCAGGTCGGCCACGAGCTCCGGGGCCCCAGGAGCCTCCATGCCCCGCCGGGACGTCAGGACCAGATGCCGGACACCGTGGACGGTCACCAGGTGACGGGCCAGCGTACGGCCCAGCTCACCCGTGCCACCCGTCACCAGCACGCACCCGTCCGCCGCGAACCGCGGCAGATCACCACCGGACTCCGCGCGCACCAGACGCGCCACCCGGACCTCACCCCCGCGCACCGCGAGCTCCGGCTCACCGGTCACCGACAGGGCTCGCGCCACCTCCGCCACCACGGCAGCCGGCTCGGCGTCGATGTCGACGAGGCGGATCACCCGGTCGGCGTGCTCGGTGCGGGCCGCCCTGACCAGGCCCCACAACGGGGCGTGGGCCAGGTCGGCCACGCCGTCGCCCGTGTCCACGGCCGAGCGGGTCACCCAGACGAGCTCGGTCGAGGCCAGCCGGGGTTCTGCGAGCAGACGCTGGAGCGTGGTGAGTGCGGAGGCGGTCAGTTCCTGCGCGCTCCGCCCTATCCCTCGCGTCGCATCCAAAACCAGTCGAACGGGTAGCTCGGCCCGCTCATCGATCTGGGCAAGGAGTACATCCACATCAGCCACATAGTCGGCCTCCAGTGTTGGGAACGTCCCGGCGTTGTCGCCGAGAATCCATGTGCCGCCCGCCGGGGTGTCCTCGTGGGCCAGCGTGCCGCGGGCGGCGAAGTCGACGCGGTAGAGGTGCTCGGCGCGCTCGCCGGCGCGGATCTGCTCCGGGCTCGCCTCGCGGATGGCGAGGCCGCGGGCGCGCAGGACGGGCCGGCCGGCGGGGTCGGCCACCCAGATGCGGGTGTTGGTGCGGGTCTCGTCGAGGTCGATGCGCACGCGGAGCTCGGTGGCTCCGGCGGCGAGGAGCTCGACGCCCGTCCACTCGAACGGGAGCAGCACCTGTCGGTCGTTCGGGTCCTGGCCGCGGACGCCCATGAGGGTGTGGAGCGCGGCGTCGAGGAGGGCCGGGTGCGCACCGAAGTCATCGGCGCTCAGGCCCTCGGGGAGCCGGATGAGGCCGTACGCGGTGTCGCCCTTGCGCCACAGCTCGGTCAGGCCCTGGAAGGCCGGGCCGTAGTCCAGGCCGCGCTCGCGGAAACCGTCGTAGAAGCCGTCGAGATCGACGGACTCGGCGCCCGGGACCGGCCACTGGGCCAGCTCGGCGAACGTGTCGGCGTCGGCGGCGGTGAGCTCTGCGGGCTCCGCGGCTTCCGCGAGTTCGCCGGTGGCGTGGCGGTGCCAGCCGGAGTCGGAGACCTCGTCCGGGCGGCTGTAGAGGGTGACCGGACGGCGGCCGGCGGTGTCGGACGGTCCGACCACCACCTGGAGCCGGAGGACCGATTCCTCGGTCAGGGTCAGCGGCTCCAGCAGGGTGAGTTCCGCGACGGACGCCGCGCCGACGTGATGGGCGGCAGTGAGGGCCAGTTCGAGCAGGCCGGTACCGGGGACGAGGACGGTGCCGAAGGCCGCGTGTTCGGCGAGCCAGGGGTGGTCCGCGAGGGAGATCCGGCCGGTGAAGACGTGTCCTTCGCCGTCGGCCAGGGCGGTGACCGCGCCGAGCCACGGGTGCTCGGGGACGTCGAGGCCGACGGACCGGACGTTGCTGGTGGGCTTGGCGGTCTCGAGCCAGTAGTGCTCGCGCTGGAAGGCGTACGTGGGCAGGGGCACCAGGTTTCCGGTGCCGGTGCCGGTGCCTGCGCCGAGGACGCGGTCCCAGTTCAGGGTGTGGCCCTGAACGTGGAGCAGGCCGAGGTTGCGGAGCAGCTGGGCCGGCTCACCGTGCTGGCGCGCCAGGGAGCCGACGACGATGCCGCCGTGTTCGGCGCTGCCGTCGGTGAGCGGCATCGACAGCACCGGGTGCGCCGAGATCTCGACGAAGACGCCGTGACCGTCGTCCAGGAGGCGGTTCAGGGCCCGGTCGAAGCGGACCGGCTCGCGCAGGTTGCGGCACCAGTAGGTCCCGTCCAGCTCGCTGCCGTCGGCGACCTCTCCGGTGACCGTGGAGTAGAAGGCGAGGTCCGTGCCGGTCGGGGTGATGCCGGTGAAGCCCTCCGCCAGGGCAGGCAGGAGCGGGTCCATCTGGGCGTTGTGGGATGCGTAGTCCACGTTGATCTTGCGGGCGTACACGTTCTGCTCGGAGAGCTCCGCGACGATCTTCGCGATCGCGTCGGCCTGACCCGAGATCACTGTCGAACCGGCCGTGTTCACCGCGGCGACGGAAAGGGCCTCGCCGTACGGGGCGATGAACTCCTCGACCTCCGCCACCGGCCGCTCGATCAGGGCCATACCGCCCTGACCCGCCAGGGCCAGGACGGCCTGCGAACGCTGGGCGACGATCTGCGAACCCTGCTCCAGAGTCAGAGCACCGCTCACGACAGCGGCGACGACCTCGCCCTGCGAGTGACCCACCACCGCGGACGGCTCCACACCGAGCGAGCGCCAGACCGCCGACAGGCCCACACCCATGGCGAACAGGGCGGGCTGCACCACATCGACACGGTCGAACGGCGGGTGGTCACCCTCCTCCCCCGCCAGGACCTCGCGCACCGACCAGCCCGTGAACGGACGCAGAGCAGCATCACAGGCATCGATCGTCTCGGCGAACACCCGGTTCTCGGCAAGGAGTTCGCGGCCCATGCCGACCCACTGGGAGCCCTGGCCCGGGTACACGAACACGACCTTGCCGCGCTCACGCGCGGCTCCGGTCACGACCGCGTCGTGCGCGTCGCCCTCGGCGAGGGCACGCAGCGCCTCCACCAGGCCTTCGGTGTCCGCCGCGACGACGCTCGCCCGGGACTCGAAGTGCGACCGGTGCCGGGCAGCGGTGACCGCCACGTCCGCCAGCGGGACCTCGGTACGCCCGGACAGCCAGTCCGCCCAACGGCCCGCCTGCTCCCGCAGCGCGGCCTCGTCACGGCCCGACACGACCACCGGAAGCGGTACCTCCGTAGCGGTCCCGGCCACGGGCGCCGGAGTCGCCGCGGGCGGCTCCTCCACGATCACGTGGGCGTTGGTACCGCTCAGGCCGAAGGAGGAGACGCCCGCACGGCGGGTGCGCTGCGCGCCCCGCTCCCACGGCCGCGCCTCGTTCAGCAGCTCGAGGCCGCTGCCGTCCCAGGCGACGTGCGGGCTGGGCTCGTCGACGTAGAGGGTCTTGGGCAGGGTTTCGTGCTGGAGGGCGAGGATCATCTTCATCACGCCGACCACGCCCGCGGCGGCCTGCGCGTGGCCGATGTTGGACTTGGAGGAGCCGAGGTAGACGGGACGGTTCTCGTCGCGGTCGGGGCCGAACACTTCGGCCAGCGCGCCCGCCTCGATCGGGTCACCCAGCGAGGTTCCGGTGCCGTGCGCCTCGATCGCGTCGATGTCGGCAGGGGTCAGGCGGGCCGCTTCGAGGGCGTCCTGGACCACCCGCTGCTGCGAGGGACCGTTCGGCGCGGTCAGGCCCTGGCTGCGGCCGTCCTGGTTGACGGCGGAGCCGCGGATGACGGCCAGGACGCGGTCCCCGTCCCGTTCGGCGGCCGACAGCCGCTTGAGGACCAGGATGCCGACGCCCTCGGCCCAGCCGGCGCCGTCGGCCTGCGCCGAGAAGGACTTGCAGCGACCGTCGGGGGCCATGCCCTTCAGGCGGGAGAACTCCACGAAGAGAGCGGGGCTGTTCATGACGGTGACGCCGCCGACGAGCGCGAGCTCGCACTCGCCCTGGCGCAGCGCGCTGGCGGCCAGGTGCAGGGCGACCAGCGAGGAGGAGCAGGCGGTGTCGACCGTGACGGCCGGGCCCTGCAGGCCCAGCGCGTACGAGACGCGGCCGGACACGACGCTGGAGGCGTAGCCCGTGCTGGTGTAGCCGTCGAGGGCCTCCAGGTCGTGACCCTGGTGGCCGTAGTCGGAGGTCATGGCGCCGAGGTAGACGCCGGTGCGGCTCTCGCTGAGCGAGTCGGGGCGGATGCCGGCCCGCTCCAGGGCCTCCCACGAGGTTTCCAGGACGAGGCGCTGCTGCGGGTCCATCGACACGGCCTCGCGCCGGGAGATGCCGAAGAAGGACGCGTCGAAGCGTTCGATGTCCTCGATGAAGCCGCCTTCGCGCGAGTAGCTCTTGCCGACGGCCTCGGGGTCGGGGTCGTAGACGCCCAGGCTGTCCCAGCGGGACGGCAGGCCGCCGACGGCGTCCCCGCCCGCGGCGAGCAGCTCCCAGAAGCCCTCGGGGGTGTCGATCCCGCCGGGGAGGCGGCAGGCCATGGACACGACCGCGATTGGGTCGTCGGCGGCCGGGGCGGCGCCGTGCCGGAGGGTGTTCTGCTTCTGGTTCTGCTGGGGCTTGCCGGTGCTCAGGGCCAGCTTGTCGAGGAGCAGGCCGGCGATGGCGGTGGGCGTCGGGTAGTCGAAGGCGAGCGTGGACGGGAGCGTGACCCCGGTCTCGGACGACAGCCTGCGCCGCAGCTCGACGGCCATCAGGGAGTCGATGCCGAGTTCCTTGAGGACCTGCTGCGCGCCGATCCCGTCGGCCGCGGCGATCCCGAGGACGACGGCCGCCTCGCGCTGCACCAGCCGGATCAGCGACGGCAGCCGCTCAGCTTCCGGCTGGGCGGCGAGCTGCTCGCGCAGCCCGGTCGGCGTGCCGCCGGACTGGCCGGCCCGCTGGCGGCGGGCGCGCAGCAGGCCCCGGAACAGGGCCGGCACGGTCCCGCCCCCGTCCAGCTCGCGCTGGAGCGAGGTGAGTTCGAGGCGTACGGGGACCAGGTGGCCGTGTGCGGAGCCGAGGGCCGCGTCCAGAGCGGCGAGGCCCTGCTGCTCGGTGAGCGCGGCCACACCTTGGCGACGGAGCCGGGCGAGTTCGGCCTGGCCGAGGGTGGCGGTCAGACCGTGCCCGGCCTGCTGCCACAGACCCCACGACAGGCTCGTCGCGGGCAGGCCCTGGGAGCGGCGGTGCGCGGCGAGGGCATCGAGGAAGGTGTTCGCGGCCGCGTAGTTGCTCTGACCGGCACCACCCAGGACACCGGCGGCCGAGGAGAACAGCACGAACGCGGCAAGGTCCAGGCCCTGCGTGAGCTCGTGCAGGTGCAGCGCGGCTTGCGCCTTCGGCTGCCAGACGCGCGCCAGACGCTCCGCGTCCTGCGACACGAGGAGTCCGTCGTCGAGTACGGCGGCCAGGTGGAAGACGGCCGTCCAAGGACGGTCGGGCGCCGCCAGAAGCGCTTCGGCCTGAGCGCGGTCGGAGACGTCCGCCGCGACGATCCGCACGCTCTGCGCACCGGCCGCCTCCAGCTCAGCCACGAGCTCCGCGGCCCCCGGAGCATCCGGGCCACGCCGGGACGTCAGGACCAGATGCCGGACACCGTGGACGGTCACCAGGTGACGGGCCAGCGTACGGCCCAGCTCACCCGTGCCACCCGTCACCAGCACGCACCCGTCCGCCGCGAACCGCGGAAGCTCACCACCGGACTCCGCGCGCACCAGACGCGCCACCCGGACCTCACCCCCGCGCACCGCGAGCTCCGGCTCACCGGTCACCGACAGGGCTCGCGCCACCTCCGCCGCCACGGCAGCCGGCTCGGCGTCGATGTCGACGAGGCGGATCACCCGGTCGGCGTGCTCGGTGCGGGCCGTGCGCAGCAGGCCCCACAGGGCCGCGCGGGGCAGGTCGCGTACGGGGCCACCGTCCGCGTCCACCGCTCCGCGGGTCAGCCAGATCAGCTCGGTCTGTTCGAGGCGCGGTTCCGCGAGCAGGCGCTGCAGCAGTTCCAGTCCGGCGGTGGCCTCGTCGAGGGCCGTCGCGCCGGCCGGGCGGGTCGCGTCGACGAGGATGCGGACCGGGGCGCCCGCGTCCGCGTCCGCGTCTGCGTCGTGGGCGGAGAGGGCGGAGAGGGCGGTGAACAGGGCGTCCGCGTCCGGGTGCACGGCGGCGAAGCCGAGGGACTCCTCGCCCAGGACCCAGGTCGGGCCGTCCTGTGCCGCTTCCTCCAGGACGGGCGGGGCCTGGAAGGCGACCTGGTAGAGGTGGTCGACGGTCTCGGTGACCTTCAGCTGTTCGGCGCCCGCGGCGCGCAGCTGGAGCCCCTCGGCGTGGGCGACGGGCCGGCCGGCCGGGTCGGTGGCGGTGACGCGCACGCTGTTCTGCTGGGAGTCGAGTTCGACGCGTACGCGGAGCTCGGTGGCTCCGGCGGCGAGGAGCTCGACGCCCGTCCACTCGAACGGGAGCAGGACCTGCGAGGCGTCGTCGGTGGCCGCGGTGTCCTGGACGCCGACCAGGGCGTGCAGGGCGGCGTCGAGGAGTGCGGGGTGGATGCCGAACTCGTCGGCCTTCAGCCCTTCCGGCAGCCGGACCTGCGCGTACGCGGTGTTGCCGGCGCGGTGCAGTGCGGTCAGGCCCTGGAAGGCGGGGCCGTAGTCGAGGCCGCGGACGCGGAGGCGGTCGTAGAACCCGTCGAGGTCGACGGGCTGGGTGCCGGGGACCGGCCACTGGGCCAGCTCGGCGAAGGTGTCGTGGTCGGCGGTCGGGGCGTGGGAGAGGGAACCGGCCGCGTGCCGGCGCCACGGGGCGTCGTCGGCCGCGTTCTCCGGGAGGCTGTAGACCGCGACCGGGCGGCGGCCGGTGCTGTCGGGTGCGCCGACGGCGACCTGGAGGCGGACCGCGCCGCCGTCCGGGCCGAGCAACAGCGGTTCGGTGAGCACGAGTTCGGATACGCCCGGGGCGCCGATGTGGTGGGCGGCGGTGAGGACGAGCTCGAGCAGGCCGGTGCCGGGGACGAGGGGCGTGCCGAAGGCCGCGTGCTCCTGGAGCCAGGGGTGCTGGGCGGAGGAGAGGCGGCCGGTGAAGAGGTACCCCTCGCCGTCGGCGAGAGCGGTGACCGCGCCGAGCCAGGGGTGCGCCGAGGCGGTGAGGCCCAGCGACCGGACGTCGCCGGCGCGCTCGTCCGACTCGAGCCAGTACCGCTCGCGCTGGAAGGGGTACGTGGGGAGCTGTACGAGGGTGCCGGTGCCGGTGCCTGCGCCGAGGACGCGGTCCCAGTTCAGGGTGTGGCCCTGGACGTGGAGCAGGCCGAGGTTGCGGAGCAGCTGGGCCGGCTCACCGTGCTGACGGGCCAGGGAGCCGACGACGATACCGCCGCGCTCGGCGCTGCCGTCGGTGAGCGGCATCGACAGCACCGGGTGGGCGCTGATCTCGACGAACACGCCGTGACCGTCGTCCAGGAGCTGGTTCAGGGCCCGGTCGAAGCGGACCGGCTCGCGCAGGTTGCGGCACCAGTACGAGCCGTCGAGGTCCGTGCCGTCGGCGATCTGGCCCGTGACGGTGGAGTAGAAAGCGATGTCCGTGCCCGTCGGGGCGATCCCCTCGAAGCCCTCCGCCAGTGCGGGGAGCAGCGGGTCCATCTGGGCGTTGTGGGACGCGTAGTCCACGTTGATCTTGCGGGCGTACACGTTCTGCTCGGAGAGCTCCGCCACGATCTTCGCGATCGCGTCGGCCTGACCCGAGATCACCGTCGAGCCAGCCGTGTTCACCGCCGCGACGGAAAGTGCCTCCCCGTACGGCGCGATGAACTCCTCGACCTCCGCCACCGGCCGCTCGATCAGAGCCATACCGCCCTGACCAGCCAGGGCCAGGACCGCCTGGGAACGCTGGGCGACGATCTGCGAGCCCTGCTCCAGACTCAGAGCACCGCTCACCACAGCGGCGACGACCTCTCCCTGCGAGTGACCCACCACGGCCGACGGCTCCACACCCAGCGAGCGCCAGACCGCGGACAGGCCCACACCCATGGCGAACAGGGCGGGCTGCACCACGTCCACCCGGTCGAACGGCGGGTGATCACCCTCCTCCCCCGCCAGCACCTCACGCACCGACCAGCCCGTGAACGGACGCAGAGCAGCATCACAGGCATCGACCGTCTCGGCGAAGACCCCGTTCTCGGCGAGGAGTTCGCGGCCCATGCCCACCCACTGCGAGCCCTGGCCCGGGTACACGAACACGACCTTGCCGCGGCGCGCGGCCGAACCCGTCACGACCGCGTCGTGCGCGTCGCCCCCGGCGAGGGCACGCAGCGCCTCCACCAGGCCTTCGGTGTCCGCCGCGACGACGCTCGCCCGGGACTCGAAGTGCGACCGGTGCCGGGCAGCGGTGACCGCCACGTCCGCCAGCGGAACCTCGGTACGCCCGGACAGCCAGTCCGCCCAACGGCCCGCCTGCTCCCGCAGCGCGGCCTCGTCACGCCCCGACACGACCACCGGAAGGGGACCGGTCGGCAGCTCGGCTGCCGGTTCGGCGGGCTGTTCGGCCGGGGCTTCTTCCAGCACGACGTGGGCGTTGGTACCGCTGAGGCCGAAGGACGAGACGCCCGCGCGGCGGGTGCGCTCCGCGCCCCGCTCCCACGCACGCGCCTCCTGAAGGAGCTCCAGTCCGCTGGTGTCCCACTCGATCAGCGGGGTCGGCTCCTCGGCGTGCAACGTCTTGGGGAGCACCCCGTGCTCCAGCGCCAGGACCATCTTGATCACGCCGATGACACCGGCAGCGGCCTGCGCGTGCCCGATGTTCGACTTCGAGGAACCGAGCCAGACCGGCCGGCCCTCCTCGCGGCCCGGGCCGAAGACCTCGGCCAGTGCGCCCGCCTCGATGGGGTCACCCAGGGAGGTACCGGTGCCGTGGGCCTCGACCGCGTCGATGTCCGCCGGGGTCAGCCGGGCCGCGGCCAGCGCGTCCTGGATCACCCGCTGCTGCGAGGGGCCGTTCGGGGCGGTCAGGCCCTGGCTGCGGCCGTCCTGGTTGACCGCCGAACCGCGGATCACGGCCAGGACGCGGTCGCCGTCGCGCTGGGCGGCGGAGAGCCGCTTGAGGGCGATCACGCCCACGCCTTCGGCCCAGCCGGCGCCGTCGGCGCCGGCCGAGAACGACTTGCAGCGCCCGTCGGCCGCCATGCCCTTCAGGCGGGAGAACTCCACGAAGAGGGAGGGGGCGCTCATGATGGTGACGCCGCCCGCGAGGGCGAGTTCGCACTCGCCCTGCCGCAGCGCCTGCACGGCCAGGTGCAGGGCGACCAGGGAGGAGGAGCAGGCGGTGTCGACGGTGACGGCCGGGCCCTGCAGACCCAGCGTGTAGGAGACGCGGCCCGAGACGACGCTGGACGCCTTGCCCGTGCTGACGTAGCCGTCGAGGGCGTCCAGGTCGCGGCCGAGGTGTCCGTAGTCGGAGCTCATGGTGCCGAGGTAGACGCCCGTGCGGCTCTCCATCAGCGCGTCCGGGCGGATACCGGCCCGCTCCAGCGCCTCCCACGAGGCCTCCAGGACCAGGCGCTGCTGCGGGTCCATCGAGAGGGCCTCGCGCGGCGAGATGCCGAAGAACGGTGCGTCGAAGTCCTCGGCTCCGTCGAGGAATCCGCCGTCCTGGGAGTACGTCTTGCCGACGGCCTCGGGGTCCGGGTCGTACAGGTCCAGGCCGGTCCAGCGCGACGGCAGGCCGCCGACGGCGTCCCCGCCGGAGGCGAGCAGCTCCCAGAAGGCCTCCGGGGTGTCGATCCCGCCAGGGAGGCGGCAGGCCATGGACACGACCGCGATCGGCTCGGACTGCTTCGCCTCGAGGTCTGCCGCACGCTTCTGCAACGCACGGATCGCCGGCAGGGCAGCCTGCATCCGGTCCTGGTTTGTATTCGACACCATCGAGCGCCTCTCTGCGCGGCCACCGCGAGCTTTCCGGTCCCCGTCGACACAACACGGGGACCGGACCAGCCAATCGGCAAACACTTGAGCCCGGGTCAACGTGACCTGGTGTGCCCAGTGGCGCGGCCTCGGAGGCCTTGCGGGAGGCCTTTCTAGAGGCGTTGCGGGAGGCCTTGCAGGAGGCTTTGCGAGGCCTTAGTCGAGGCCGAATCCCTCCGCCGCGAACAGGGCGTCGAGTTCGGCGTTGAGGTCCTCGACGGAGCGTTCGCCGTCGTCCGCGGCGTCGTCCGCGACGCCGAGGTCCTCGATCGCCGCAGCCGCAGCCGCCGCCGTCGCCGTCGTCGCCGTCGCCGTCGCCGTCGCCGTCGCAGCGGCCGCCGCCGCGGCGGGTACCGGAGCCGGGAGGTCCAGCCGGCTCAGGATCAGCCGCGCGATGTGCTCGGGCGTCGGGTGGTCGAAGGCGAGGGTCGCGGGCAGCGGTACCCCGCTCTCCGTCGCCAGGCGCCGGCGCAGCTCCACCGCCATCAGCGAGTCGAGGCCGAGCCCCTTGAGCACTTCCTGCGGGGAGAGGGATCCGGTCGAGTTCAGGCCCAGTACGGCGGCCACCTCGCGCAGCACCAGCTCCGTCACCTGGTCGGCCCACTGGTCCCCGGGCACCGCCAGCAGCCGCTCCCGCAGGCCGGCCGGGCTGCCGGAGGCGGCGGCCGGGGCCTCGGCCCGGCGCGGCCGGGACCGTACGAGGGACCGGAACAGGGCGGGCGCCGCCCTGCCCTGGTCCACCTCGCTCTGCGCGGCGCGCAGGTCGAGCTGCAGGGGTACGAAGTTGCCGGCCGGGCGGGCGAGTGCCGCGTCCAGCAGGTCCAGACCGTGCGCGAAGCCGAGCGGGGCGATGCCCTGGCGGCGCATCCGGTCCAGTTCCGCCGTGCCGAGGTGCGAGGTCATGCCGACCCCGGCCTGGTGCCACAGGCCCCAGGCGAGGCTGGTGACCGGGCGTCCCGCGGCCCGGCGGTGGGCCGCGTACGCGTCGAGGCAGGCGTTGGCCGCGCCGTAGATGCCCTGCCCCGCCGTGCCGACGGTGCCGGCGGCGGAGGAGAAGAACACGAACGCGGCGAGGTCCAGGCCCATGCCGGCGGTCACCTCGTCGAGGTGGACGGCGCCGGTCATCTTCGGCTCCATCACATGAGCGAGCCGCTGTGCGTCCTGGCCGAGGAGCAGACCGTCGTCCAGGACGCCCGCGAGGTGCAGGACCGCCGTCCAGGGCCGACCCTCCTCAGCAAGACCGAGCACCTTCTCCACGTCATCGCGACGACCGACATCACAGGCCTCTACCCGCACGCATTCCGCGCCTTCTTCCATGAGCTGGTGTATGAGTTCCGCGGCTCCGGGCGCATCGGCGCCCCGCCGTGAGGTGAGTACGAGGTGCCGGACGCCGTGTCGGCGGACCAGGTGGCGGGCGACCTCGCGGCCGAGCTCGCCGACGCCGCCCGTGATCAGGACGGTGCCCTGCGGATCGAGCGCGCGGGCCTCACCGGGAGCGGCGCCGGCGGCCGTACCGGCGCCCGTGCCGGTGGCGGTGGGCCGGTCGGCCGGGACCAGGCGGGCGGCCAGCAGTTGTCCTCCGCGCAGGGCGAGTTCCGGCTCGTCGGCGCAGGCCAGTGCGGTCTCGACGGCGTCCTTGGTGCTGTCGTGGCCGAGGTCCAGCAGGCGCAGGACTTGGCCGGGGTGTTCGGCGCGGGCCGACCTGACCAGGCCCCACAGGGGTGCGTAGGCCAGTCCGTCGACCGGGTCGCCCTCCACGGCGCCGATGCTGCCGCGGGTCACGAAGACGAGTTCGGTGCCGGCCAGCCGCTCGTCGGCCAGCAGGGCCTGGAGCAGGGCGAGGGTGTACTCGCCCCCGCGGAAGACGGCTTCGGACGGGCTCATGGCGGGGGCCCGGCCGGTCGTGTCCACGACGATGCGGGCGGGTGCCGGGGCGCCCGCGGCCAGCCGCGCGGACAGGGGCTCGATGCCGGGCAGCGTCTCGGTGCCGAGCAGCGAGGCGAGTTCCCCGGTTCCGCCGAGCACCAGGTCCGCGGTGCGGGACCCGGAGGCCGCGGCGGACGCCGGTACGGGCAGGAACGCGAGCCGGTGGAGGTCCTGAGCACCGGTGGAACGGGCCGCGCGCAGCTGGTCGGCGGTGGCCCGGCGCAGGTGGAGCGCGCCGACGCGGACGACGGGGGCACCCGCCGCGTCGGCGGCCCAGACCTGGACGGACTGGCCGGCCGCGGACTCTTCGACGTCGATGCGGACGCGGAGCTCCGCGCTGCCTGCCGCGAACAGCTCGACGTCCGTCCACTCGAACGGCAGCAGTGCGCCCTCGGGTTCGTCCTGTCCCGCCGTCGCGCCCTTCATGACGTGCAGGGCGGTGTCGAGGAGGGCGGGGTGCACGTTGTAGTCGGCGCCCGCGGCCGGGTCGGGGAGGCGTACGAGCCCGTAGGCCGTGCTGCCCTTGCGCCAGAGCTCGGTCAGGCCCCGGAAGGCCGGGCCGTAGTCGATGCCCTGGGCCTCGAAGCGGTCGTAGAACCCGTCGAGTCCGACCCGCTCGGCGCCGGCCACCGGCCAGCTGCGGAGGTCGGCGAACCCGTCGCGGACGAGCTGGGCGCTCTGGGTGCTCTGGGTGCTCTGGGCGTGGTGGTCGGGTTCGAGCAGCAGCTCGCCGCTCGCGTGGCGGGTCCAGGCGCGGCCGGGGCCGTCGGGCCGGCTGTGGAGGGCGATCGGGCGGCGGCCGTTGTGCGGGGCGCCCACGGTGATCTGGAGGCGTACGGCGTCCTCGATGACCAGCGGTTCGGCGAGGGTGAGTTCGGCGATGCCGGCGGCCCCCGCCTCGTGGGCGGCGGCCGTGGCCAGTTCGAGCAGGCCGGTGCCGGGGACGATGACCGAGCCGAAGACGGTGTGGTCGCGCAGCCACGGCTGGTCGGTGAGCGAGAGGCGGCCGGTGAAGACGTGGCCGTCGGCGTCGGCGAGTTCGATGCCCGCGCCGAGCCAGGGGTGCCGGGAGGCTTCCAGGCCCAGGGAGCCGGCGTCGCCGGAGGTCTGGGCGACGGGGAGCCAGAAGTGTTCGCGCTGGAAGGCGTACGAGGGCAGCGGTACGAGGTTTCCCGCGCCCAGGACGCGGTCCCAGTCGAGGTCGTGGCCCTGGACGTGGAGCAGGCCGAGGTTGCGCTGCAGCTGGGCCGGCGTTCCGTCGCGGCGGCTGAGCGAGCCGACGACGATGCCGCCGTGCTCGGCGCTGCCGTCGGTCAGCGGCATGGACAGCACCGGGTGGGCGCTGATCTCGACGAACACGCCGTGGCCGTCGTCCAGGAGGCGGTTCAGGGCCCGGTCGAAGCGGACCGGCTCGCGCAGGTTGCGGCACCAGTAGGTCCCGTCCAGCTCGCTGCCGTCGGCGACCTGGCCCGTGACCGTGGAGTAGAAGGCGAGGTCCGCGGACTGCGGGGTGATGCCGGTGAAGCCCTCCGCCAGTGCGGGGAGCAGCGGGTCCATCTGGGCGTTGTGGGACGCGTAGTCCACGTTGATCTTGCGGGCGTACACGTTCTGCTCGGAGAGCTCCGCCACGATCTTCGCGATCGCGTCGGCCTGACCCGAGATCACCGTCGAACCGGCCGTGTTCACCGCGGCGACGGAAAGTGCCTCCCCGTACGGGGCGATGAACTCCTCGACCTCCGCCACCGGCCGCTCGATCAGAGCCATACCGCCCTGACCAGCCAGGGCCAGGACGGCCTGGGAACGCTGGGCGACGATCTGCGAGCCCTGCTCCAGAGTCAGAGCACCGCTCACGACAGCGGCGACGACCTCTCCCTGCGAGTGACCCACCACCGCGGACGGCTCCACACCCAGCGAGCGCCAGACCGCGGACAGGCCCACACCCATGGCGAACAGGGCGGGCTGCACCACGTCCACCCGGTCGAACGGCGGGTGGTCACCCTCCTCCCCCGCCAGCACCTCGCGCACCGACCAGCCCGTGAACGGACGCAGAGCAGCGTCACAGGCGTCGATCGTCTGCCGGAAGGTCTCGTTCTCGGCGAGCAGCGCACGGCCCATGCCGACCCACTGCGAGCCCTGACCCGGATAGACGAACACGACCTTGCCGCGGCGCGCGGCCGAACCCGTCACGACCGCGTCGTGCGCGTCGCCCTCGGCGAGCGCACGCAGCGCCTCCACCAGACCGGCGGAGTCCGCCGCGACGACGCTCGCCCGGGACTCGAAGTGCGTCCGGTGCCGGGCGGCCGTGGCCGCCACGTCCGCCAGCGGCACGCCGGGCCGTTCCTCGACCCAGTCCGCCCAGCGGGCGGCCTGCTCGCGCAGCGCGGTGTCGTCACGGCCCGACACGACCACCGGGTACGAGGAGGCGGTCGTCCCGGTGTCCGGGGCGGCGGCCGGTGCGGTGGCCGGGGGTTCCTCCAGCACCACGTGGGCGTTGGTACCGCTCAGGCCGAAGGAGGAGACGCCCGCGCGGCGCGGGCGCGAGGCGTCGCGCTCCCACGGAGTGAACGCGTCGACGACCCGGACGGGCAGTTCGTCCCAGGCGATGTTCGGGTTGCGCGGCGAGCTGTTCAGGGTCGCCGGGAGGGCGTCCTGCCGGAAGGAGGCGAGCATCTTGCACACGCCCGCGACGCCGGCCGCCGACTCCAGGTGCCCGATGACGCTCTTGGCGGTACCCAGCCCGAGCTCGCGGCCCGGCGCGCGGCCTTCGCCGTAGACCGCGGCCAGTGCCTGGACCTCGATCGGGTCGCCGAGCGAGGTGCCCGTGCCGTGGCATTCGACGTAGTCGACGTCGGCGGGTGCGAGGCCGGCCGAGGCGAGGGCGGCGCGGATGACCTTCTGCTGGGAGGTGCCGTTGGGGGCGGTGATGCCGCTGCTGGCGCCGTCGTGGTTGATGGCGGTCGCCCGGATGACCCCGAGGACCGTGCGGTTCTGCGCCTGCGCGTCCGAGAGCCGCATGAGGGCGAGCACGCCGACGCCCTCGCCGCGCCCGTAGCCGTCGGCCTCGGCGGAGAAGGTCTTGCTGCGGCCGTCCGGGGACAGGGCGTGCGAGCGGCTCAGCGCGATGAAGGAACCCGGGTCGGCGAGCACCTGCACGCCGCCGGCCAGGGCGAGTTCGCACTCGTCGTTGCGCAGCGCCTCGCAGGCCAGGTGCAGGGCGACCAGGGACGAGGAGCAGGCGGTGTCGACGGACAGCGCCGGGCCCTGGAGGCCGAGGTGGTAGGAGAGGCGGCCCGCGTTGAAGCTGGGGAGGGTGCCGGTGAGCGTGTACGTGTCGGGGGCCCCGCCCTGCCGGTACTTGCCGTACTCGCCGACACCCGCGCCGACGAAGACGCCCGTACGGGAGTCGCGCAGCTCGCGGGGCCGGATCCCGGCGTCCTCGAGGGAGGTCCAGGCCGCTTCGAGGAGCAGGCGGTGCTGGGGGTCCATCGGCTCGGCCTCGCGGGGGCTGATGCCGAAGAAGGCGGCGTCGAAGTGGGCGACGTCGTCGAGGAAGGAGGCGTGGCGGGCGTACGTACGGCCTTCCGCGTCCGGGTCGGCGTCGTAGAAGGCGTCGATGTCGAAGCGGTCCCCGGGCACGGTGGTGACGGTGTCGCGGCCTTCGGCGAGGACGGTCCAGAGGCTGTCGAGGTCGTGGGCGCCGCCGGGCATGCGCAGGCCCACGCCGACGATGGCGAGGGGCTCGTCCGCGTGGCCGGAGCGGGGGCCGGACGGGGCGGTGGCCGTGGCGGCCGCGGGAGCCTCGGGGGTGAGCTTGGCGAGCAGCCAGTCGGTGGCGGTGGTGAGGTTCGGGCAGTCGAAGGCCAGCGTCTTGGGGGTGGTGACGCCGGTGCGCTTCTGGACGCCGGCGGCGAAGTCGATGGACATCATCGAGCCGAAGCCCAGGTCCTTGAACCCGCGGTCCGGGTCGAGGGACTGCGGGTCCTTGATGCCGAGTACGGCGGCGGCCTCGGCGGCGAGCACGGCCCGTACGTGGGCCGCGCGGTCCGCCTCGGGCAGGGCCAGGACTGCGGACAGGAACGGGTTCCCGCCGTCGGCCGCGGCGCCGGCGCCGGTTGCGGTGGCGGCCGGAGCCGTACGGGCCTCCGGGATCTCGTCGAGGAAGCGGCGCGGGCGGGTTTCGCCGTAGCCGGCGGCGGCCTTCTGCCAGTCGATGTCGGCGACGACCAGGGAGCGGCCCGAGGCGAGCGCCGAGTCCAGGGCCGTCAGGGCGCGGGCCACGGCCATGGGGGCCAGTCCGGCGGCGCGCAGCTGGGCCTCGGCCGCGCCGTGCGTCATGCCGCCGTCGGCCCAGGGTCCCCAGGCGAGGCTGAGGGCGGGCACGTCGGCGGCGCGCAGGCTTTCGGCGAAGGCGTCGAGGGCGGCGTTGGCCATGGCGTAGTTGGCCTGGCCGAGGTTGCCGAGGACGCCGACGACGGAGGAGTAGAGGACGAACGCGTCGAGGGCGTGGTCGCGGGTGAGCTCGGCCAGCAGGCGGGCCGCGCCGAGCTTGGGCGCCGCGGAGGCGGCCAGGGCCTCGGGGTCGAGGCGGTCCAGGAGGCGGTCGTCGAGGACGCCCGCGGTGTGGAAGACGGCGCGCAGGGGCGGCTGCTCCGCCTCCAGGCCGTCCAGGAGCCGCTGGGTCTGCTCGCGGTCGGTGAGGTCGCAGGCGGCGAAGGTGACGCGGGCGCCGGCGGCCTCGAGGCGGGCGGTGAGCTCGGCGGCTCCCTCGGCCCGGGCGCCTCGTCTGGAGACGAGGACGAGGTGTTCGGCGCCGCGCTCGGCGAGGCGCTGGGCGAGGTGGCCGGCGAGGGCGCCGCTGCCGCCGGTGATGAGGACGGTGCCGCGGGGGGTCCAGGGGGTGGCGGCGGGCACGGTGGCCCGGCGCAGCCTGCGGACGTACGCGCCGAGGGGGCGCAGCGCCAGGTGCTCCTCGCGGGAGCCGGCGCCCCCGGCGGAGGCAGCGGTGACGGCCGCGGCGAGGCGCGGGGTTTCGGCCAGGGCCTGGGCGGGGTCGGCGGGGAGGTCGACGAGGCCGCCCCAGCGGCTGCCGTGTTCCAGGGCGATGACGTGGCCCAGGCCCCAGGCGAGGGCCTGGTCGGGGCGGGGGGCCGGGTCGGCGGGTGCGGCGTGGACGGCGCCCTGGGTGACGAGCCACAGCGGGGCGCGGACGGCGGCGTCGCCGAGGGCCTGGACGAGGGCCAGGGTCTGGGCGGCGCCCGTGGTGGTGGCCGGGTGGGCGGGGTGGGCGGTGGTGTCGGCGGGGGTGAGGGCGAGTACGCCGGCGAGCTGCCGCTCGCCGAGCTCCGCGCCGAGTGCGGCCAACGGGGCCCCGTAGCCGGTGCGGTCGTCGTGGGCCGGGAGGATGTGGACGGTGGCCCCGGCAGCCGTGAGCGCCTCGGCGACGGCGGCGACGAGGGCCGGCTCCCCGGCGGGGGCGGCGGCCTGGGCCGGGGCTTCGGGCGCGGCGAGCGCCTGGGCGGGGGTTTCGGCGCCGGGGGCGGAGGCTGCGTAGGTTTCGGCGCCGGTGGCGGAGCCTGCACGGGTCTCGGCGCCGGTGGCGGAGCCTGCACGGGTTTCGGCGCCGGTGGCGGAGGCTGTCCGGGTCTCGGCGCCGGTGGCGGAGCCTGCACGGGTCTCGGCGCCGGTGGCGGTCGTCGGCTGGGTGGGGGTGACCAGGAGCCAGTGGCCCGGTGTGGCCGCGGGTGTGGGAAGGGTGCGGGTGGGCTCCCACGTTTGCTCGTACAGCCAGTCGGCGACGGTGTCGGCGTGGTCCTGGCGTTCGCGCCAGGCGGCGAGGTGGGGCAGCAGGGCGGCGACGGCGGTGCTGTCGGTGACGCTGTCGGCGATGCCGAGGAGTTCGGCGACGCGGTCGGCCGCGCCGCTTCCGACGGCCTGCCACAGCGCGTCGTCGGCGCCGGAGCGGCCGCCGCGGACCCGGTCGGGGGCCTCGATCCAGTGGCGTTCGCGCTGGAAGGCGTACGTGGGCAGGTCGGTGACGGTGGCGCAGGTGCCGGTGAACACCTTGCACCAGTCGACGTCCTGGCCGCTGACGTGCAGCGCGCCGAGGGCCTGGACGAGGGTGCGGGCCTCGTCGCTCTCGTCGGCCCGCTGGGAGGCGATGAAGGGGACCTCGCGCGCGACGCAGCCGGCGCCCGTCGCGGACAGCACGGCGGCGGGACCGCATTCGAGGTAGCGGGCGATGCCGGCCCCCTCCAGGGTGGCCATGGCGTCGAGGAAGCGGACGGGTTCGCGGACCTGGCGCACCCAGTACTCCGCGGAGCGCATGCCCTCGCCCGGTGCGAGGTCGGTGTCCGTCCAGGTGCCGGTGACGGTGGAGACGAGCGGGATCCGCGGGGCGTCGAACACGCACTCCTGGGCCACGGCCCGGTAGGCGTCGAGCATCGCGTCCATGTGCGGGCTGTGGAAGGCGTGGGAGACCTCCAGCCTGCGCGTGCGGCGCCCCCGGGCGGCGAACCGGCCGATGACGGCGGTGACGGCCGCGGCGTCGCCGCTGACGACGGTCTGCGCCGGACCGTTGAGCCCGGCGACCGCGATCCGGCCGTCCACGTCCGCGAGGACGTCCAGCACCTCGGCCTCGGACGCCTCGACGGAGGCCATCGCCCCGCCCCGCTCGCAGGCCTGCATGAGGCGGCCGCGGGCGGCCACCAGCCGGGCCGCGTCGGCCAGGCCCAGCACGCCGGCCGCGTGCGCGGCCGCGAGTTCGCCGACCGAGTGGCCGGCCAGGACGCGCGGCTGCACGCCCCAGGCCTGCCACTGGCGGAAGAGGGCGACCTCGACGGCGAACAGGGCGGGCTGGGTGAACTCGGTCTCGTGGACCAGTGCCCCGTCGGCGCCGTCGGGATCGGCGAACAGGACGGCGACGAGCGGGATCCGCAGGTGGCGGTCGAGTTCCGCGCACACGTCGTCGAAGGCCTGGCGGAAGGCGGGCAGGGCCCCGTACAGGGCGCGTCCCATGGCGAGGCGCTGGCTGCCCTGCCCGGTGAAGAGGACCGCCAGGTCGCCCTGGCGGGCGGTGCCCTCGGTCAGGGCCCGGTGCGGCGCTCCCTGGGCGAGGGCGCGCAGGGCTTCGGCGGCTTCGTCGGCGGTGGAGGCGACGGCCACGGCCCGGTGCTCCAGGTGCGAGCGGCGGCCTGCGGCGGTGTACGCGGTGTCGAGGAGGGTGGCCGTGGAGGCGCCGGCCAGGTGGTCGGCGAGGGCGGCGGCGTTCGCGGCGAGGGCGGCGGCGCTCTTGCCGGAGACGGTCACGGCGACGGGAGCGGTGGGGGCGGGGCGCTGGGGCCGGCCGGTGACGGCGCCCCAGTCCACGTCGTAGCCCTCGCACCACAGGCGGACGGCGACGTCCTCGAGGGAGCGGCGGGCGGAGCGGTCGCGTCGGCCGGTGACCAGGACCGTGGAGGGGCCGGGGGCGGGCCCGGTGCGGCCGGCGTCGGCGCCCGCCTCGGCGAGTGCGGTCAGGGTGCGCTTGAGGGAGTGCCGGGCGACGGGGTGCGGGGCGATCTCGACGATCGCCAGGCCCCGTTCGTCGGTGAGCGCGGTGACGGCCTCGGTGATCAGCATGGGGGCGCACATGTTGCGGGCCCAGTACGCGGCGTCGAGGGCGGTGCCGTCGGTGAAGCCGTTGGTGACGGTCGACCAGAAGGGGATGGCGGCCGGGCGGGTGCGCAGGGTGCCCAGACGGCGTTCGAGTTCGGGGGCGAGGGCGGCGAGCTGCTCACTGTGGGAGGCGTAGTCGATGTGGACGCGCTGGCAGCGCACCCCGGCCTCGGCGAGTTCGCGTTCCACGGCGGCCACGGCGTCCAGCGGTCCGGACACGGCGCTCTGGCCGGGGGCGAGGTGTCCGGCGAGGGAGATCCGGCCGGGGTGGCGGGCGACGAGCTCGCGGGCGCGCTCGAGCGGGAGTTCGCACAGCAGCAGGGTGCCCTGGCCGGCGGCGCGTTCGGTGATGAGCTGCGACCAGGTGCCGATGAGGCGGGCGCCTTCGCCCAGCGGCAGGGCGCCGGCCACGACGGCGGCGGCGACCTCGCCGATGCTCTGGCCGAAGACGGTGCACGGCTCCAGGCCCCAGGCCTCCAGGGTGCGGGCGAGGGCGACCTGCACGGCGAACAGGACGGGCTGGACGACGTCGGTGCGGTCCAGGCGGGAGGTGTCGGGGCCGGCGAGCAGTTCCTCGGTGACCGACCAGCCGGTGGCCTCGCGGATCGCGGTGTCGCAGGCGTCGAGTGCGGTGCGGAAGGCGGGTTCGGCGAGCAGGTCGCGGCCCATGCCGAGCCACTGCGATCCGTGGCCGGAGAAGAAGAAGGCCAGCGAGGGGCGGGCGCCGGGGGTGCGCGGCGTGCGGTTCTCGAGGCGCTCGCGCAGGGCGTCGGCGAGCTCGTCGGGGTGGTTCACGGCGGCGACGATCCGCTGGGTTCCGGCGGCGCGGGCGAGGAGTTCGGGGGCGTACCAGCCGTGGCCGCTGCCGGCGCGGGCGGCCAGCGCCCCGGCGGCGTCGCGCAGTTCCTCGTCGGTGTCGGCGGCCAGCGGTACGAGCAGGCGCCGCCGGTAGGGGGCCTCCTCGAGGGCGATGTGGGCGTTGGTGCCGCCGAAGCCGAAGCCGCTGACGCCGGCGTACCGGCGGCCGCCCTGCGGCCAGGGGCGGCGCTCGGCGACGACCTCGAGGCGGCCGGCCTCGAAGTCGATGTGCGGGTTGGGGGTCTCGAAGTGCAGGCTGGCGGGGAGTTCGCCGTGGTGCAGGGCGAGGGCGGTCTTCATCAGGCCGACGACGCCCGCGGCGGGTTCCAGGTGGCCGAAGTTGGTCTTCGCGGAGCCGATGCGCAGGGGTTCTTCGCGGCCTTCGGCGAAGACGCTGCCCAGGGCCTCGGCTTCGATGGGGTCGCCCAGGAGGGTGCCGGTGCCGTGGGCCTCGACGTAGGAGACGTGCCGGGGGGCGACGGCGGCGTCCTGCCAGGCGGCGCGCAGCACCTCGGTCTGGGCGCGCGGATTGGGGGCGGTGAGGCCGTTGGAGGCGCCGTCGTTGTTGACGGCGCTGCCGCGGATGACGGCGTAGATCCGGTCGCCTTCGGCGAGGGCGTCGGACAGGCGGCGCAGGACGACGATGCCGCAGCCCTCGCCGCGTACGTAGCCGCCCGCGCCGGCGTCGAAGGCGCGGCACTGGCCGTCGGGGTTCATGCCGCCGAACTTCGTCATGGCGACGGTGGTGTGCGGGCTGAGCATGATGTTGACGCCGCCGGCGAGGGCGAGGTCGGACTCGCCGGAGCGCAGGCTCTGGACGGCGAGGTGGGTGGCGGTCAGCGAGGAGCTGCAGGCGGTGGCGACGGCGAGGGCGGGGCCGTGCAGGCCGAGGGTGTAGGCGATGCGGGCGGGGATGATCGAGTTGTCCCAGCCGGTGGCGGAGTGGGTCTCGATGGTGTCCGGATCGGCGCCGGTGGCCAGGTGGTACTCCTGCGCCATGGTGCCCATGAACACGCCGGTGCGGGTGCCCGCGAGGTCGCCGTGGACGATGCGGGCGTCCTCGACGGCCGCCCAGGCGGTCTCCAGGGCCATGCGCTGCTGGGGGTCCATCTGGCGGGCTTCGGCGGGCGAGATGCGGAACAGCTCGGCGTCGAAGCCGGCGACGTCGTCGAGGAAGCCGCCCCAGCGGGTGGTCATCCGGCCGGGGGCGCGGGGGTCGGGGTCGAGCCACTCGTCGGCGTTCCAGCGGTCGCGCGGGACCTCGCGCACGGCGTCGATGCCGTCGAGGAGGCTCTGCCACAGGGCGTCGGGGGTCTCGATGCCGCCGGGCAGCCGGCAGCCGAGGCCGACGACGGCAATGGGTTCCTGCGCGTGGGCGCGGGTGCGGGTGCGGGCGGCGCCGGCGCCGGGAGCCGCGGGGCGGTCGTCGCCCGCGAGGTGTCCGGCGAGGGCGGCCACGGTGGGGTACTGCCAGGCGACCCAGGCGGGGACGGGGCGGCCGAGCCAGGCTGCGGTGCTCTCCAGCATCGCCACGATGGAGACGGACGTCATTCCCAGGTCCCGCAGGGAACGGTTCTCGTCCACCGACTCGGCGCCGATCTCCAGGAGTCCGGCGATCGTCTCCCGCAGCCGCGCGGCTATGTCCGCGGCGACGGGCACGGGTGCGTCAGCGGCGGGGCTGTTCACCTGGGCGTTGCTCATCTGGGCATCCTTGGAGATCGTTCGGACCGAGGCCTCGGCGTAGGACGGGTGGCCGGGCGCGGTGTGCGCCCGGCCGTGGGGGTCAGTCCCGGCGGCCGGTGACGGCCGGGTCGGCGGTGCCCGCGGGAGCGGCGGGGGCGTTGCCCGGCTCCGGGGTGAGCGGGCCGCTGCCGCCGTACTGGGCGCGCAGGGCCGGGCTCAGGGTGCGGGAGCCGGCGATCTGGGCGTAGACGCCCACCGCTTCGGTGGGGGTGCGCTTCATCGTGGTGCGGTCGACGGCGTAGAGGCCGAAGCGCGGCTTGTAGCCGCCGAGCCACTCGAAGTTGTCCATCAGGCTCCAGTGGTAGTAGCCGCGGACGTCGACTCCTTCGGCGCGCACCCGCTGGATCTGCTCCAGGGCGCGGACGATGAACTCGGCGCGTCGGGTGCCCGAGGCGGTGGCCATGCCGGACTCGGAGACGAGCAGCGGCAGGCCCTTGTAGCGGCGGCTGAAGTCCTTGAGGACCGGGTAGAGGCCCTGGGGGTCCGACTCGTAGCCCATGTCGGGGATGAAGTAGGTCGGGTCCTTGAGCGGGAAGCAGGGCGGCGCGCCGCACACGTCGACGTTGATGACGGGCAGGGTGGTCGGCCCGGGGGTGGTCGGGTCGGTGACGCCGGTGCGGTCGTAGAGCTGGATGCCGAGCCAGTCCAGGGTGTTCTTCCACTCCGGGTGCTGCTCGTCGGGCGTGCCGTCGTAGTTGGCGTCGAAGGTGCCGTTGCGCAGCGAGTCGAGGAAGTTCAGCTCGAAGAAGCGGCGGAAGCGGTCCCGGGCGGCGATGTCGCGGGGCTCGGTGCTGATCTTGCCGTCGCGGACGGCCTCGTACTGCTTGACGCTGGCGGTCAGGCCGACGCTGGCGCCCGGGTCCACCTTCTTGATCGCCTTGTACATGGCGGCGTGGGCGGCGATGTACGTGCGCACGGCCGGAGCGAACTTCGTGTCGAAGTTCGTGGGGAGGTTGGCCTTGCCGGGCGGGCCCGCGCCGAAGGCGTGCGAGAACATCATGTACACGCCGGGCTCGTTGAGGGTCACCCACTCGCGGACCCGGTCGCCGAACCGCTCGGCGAGCAGCTTGGAGTGGTCGGCCATGGCCTGGACGACGAGCGGCCCGCCCTGGGGGTGGTCGAGCCCGCAGAGGTTGGTGTCCGAGGGGCCCGCCGCGCAGGTGAGGTCCTCGGGGTTGTCCACCCACACCGGGTTGGCGAAGTGGTGGATGGTGACGACCGGGCGGATGCCGCGGGCGACGAGGGCGTCGATCACCTTGTTGTAGTGGGCGATCGCCTGCTCGTCGATCTGGCCGCGGCGGGGCTCGATGCGCGCCCACTCGATGCCGAAGCGGTACGAGTCGACCTTCAGGGCGGCGATGAGGTCGATGTCCTCGATGGCCAGCGTGTAGCCGTCGACGCCCTCGCCGACGGCGGGGCTCTTGCCCATGCCGCCTTCGGCGACGGGCTGGGTCCACTTGTACCAGTCGGTGTTGGTGTTCTGGTCCTCGATCTGGGTAGCGGAGCTCGAGACACCGAACCGGAAGCTGCCCTTGCCGAACGGCGAGGAGAGGGAGCCCGGCAGCGCGAAGCGCGCCGGCCGCTGGGTCGGGGAGGAGGCTTCCTCGGCGGCCGCCGTGGGAATCAGGAGTCCTGCGGTGAGGATCACCGCCGCCGCGGTCTGCAACAGTCGTTTCACGATGCCTTCCAGAGGGGGCCGAGGGCTGAGTCGTCCGCCCCCACCCTCGTGAGACCGTCTCGAAAGGCGCTGGAGGCGCCGTACAGCCCGGGCCCCCGGACTCGCCCCCGGCCGGGGAGTTCGCGTCACGGACACTGGTGGGGGCGCGGGAGCAGACCGTGGACGCCGGGAACCGGGCGGTGCTCACTCGGCGTTGGCACTCAGGCTGCCTGGAGGGAAGCGTCATTACCTTGGGCGAGGAATCGCCCAAGCACATATCCGAGGCGGGGGCACGTGGAACTGAAGAGGGATGTCTCCCTGACGGCCTGGCGGGCCCCTGCCCGCCACGAGGCCGTATATGCAAGCGCCAGCACGCCCCTGGGCCCCGTCATCCTGACCCGGCGGCCTGGAGACCGAGCGGACGCCCAATCGGCCGCGGAAGCGCGGGAGGACTGGGACCTGTCCCTCCAAGGTGAGCAGCGCCTGCGTGCTCACGGGCTTGCAGCTCCGGGTTTCTTGTCCCGCAAGCTACTCCGCAGGGGAATCACGGTCGGCCTGGACAACGAGGCGTGCCGAGTTGCGGTCTCTTCCGCTTACTCCCGACCGAAGCGATCGGTCTGCTTCAGGGGACCTGCTGTCGATCTGGCGTTCACCACGAGGGGACTGGGCATTGATCTGCTGGAACGCGGTGAGGCCCGGGCGGTGAGGAAGGCCGGGGCCTGGCGGTTCGCCGCCCCCACGGCGGCTGCCGTTCTTGCCGTGTGTCTGTTCGAGTGGGCCGACATGGACTACTTCCTCCGTACGCCCGGTCTTCGGCTGCTCTAGGCCTCGATCGTTCAGAGTCCCGTGCGGCTCCGGGCCCGGTCAGGCGACCTGGAGCTTCGGGCGTCCCGTGGGGGCGGGCGGGGCCTGGTGGTAGGTCGGGAGCTTCAGGTTCGGCAGGTCCCCCGCCTGGATGCGGACGAGGGCGGCGCGGAACGCCTCCTCCATGGTCTCCGGGGTCTCGTACTTGGCCGCGAGCGGGTGAAGACTGTACGAATTGCCGGCGCGCTCCTCGCTGCGCGGCCGCAGCACGATGTTCAGGTCACACAGCGGCGCCATGAGCCCGCTGACGGCCTGCGGCGTGACCCCGTACTCGGCGGCCATGTCCTTCTGCCGGACCGGGAGCGAGCCCCCGAACTCGCTGCGGGAGACGAGGTACTGGAGGAACTTGACGGCGGACCCTGACAGCGGCAGGGCCCAGATGCGCTCCGCGACGATCGGAGACATGACGTTGGCCATGGGACAACCTTCCTCGTGAGCGATCGCCCGTGCTCGGGCCTGGCAGCGCCATCACCCGGTTCGCTTCCTTGCCTGGAGATCTTCCTTGACCCCGAAGTCGAGGTCCAGCTCTTCCTGATGGGCCCCTTCCGGTCCCACCCCGTACGGAAACGACTCCGGGTCGTACTCGTGCCTCTCGCCGATCTCGGCGAGGACCTCGTGCTGGGCCGTGCTGTTGCCCTGGAACCACAGGCGCACGTTGATCTGGATCCGGCCGTTGCCGGCCTTTTCCACCCAGTTGTAGCCGCAGAGCGCTTGCACGGCACGGTTCACCGTGGAGCGCGTGATCATTTTGCCGCCCTTCTGAGCGGCAATCTTGTTCAGTCCGTCCGTGATCTCCTGCTGCGTGTACTGGGTGATGCCGGTGCCCGGCACCTGTCCCCCGGCGACGAAGAGGAACACGCAGAGCTGGGACTTGGTGATGCTGTTCGCGACGGCCAACTGGGCCAGCAACTGCGTGAACCAGTTGCTGGCCAGGCTGTAACCGGCTCCCCCGGCCATGTCGTGCACGGCCTTCGGGTCAGCCGCGTACTCGAAGTGGACTCCCGTGAGCCGGCGACGGCCGCTGGGGTCGGCCGCGTGTGCCACCTTCTCCCCGAGCTGCTGCCCGAGGACGGCCAGGATGTCGCCGTACTCGGCCTCGCTGCCGGTGGCGGCAGGGACGGGTACAGGCCGGGGCCCGCGCTGTCGACGACGTGCGGGCGGATCAGATGTCACAGGACCTCCTTGTTCTTCAGGCGGTCCCAGACTATCCAAAAATCAACGCCTGCTTGACTTTTGACGTGTCGACAGGTCTGCAGACGCCGCCGATCCGGCATCCGTTCGACCCACGCCCCAGAAGTACACAAGGCGTGAAGTTTCCCTGCCCGCAAGCGCCTAAAATCAACGGCTGCTTGAGTTGGCGTGTCGCAATGAGGGCACATAGGTGTAGGAGACACGCAGCTTGCGAGGCACTGTACGTCGATAGGCCCAACCCCCTGACCTGCAGCGATCCGGAGCCGATCAGCCTCTCCCGAAAATCAACCGGTGCTTGATTCTTTCGCGAAATGTGCTCGCTGGGAACACATATGGGGACTGGAAGTGTGCCCTGGGGGACACATGCCGTGCGACGAACCAGCTGGTCAGAGGCCCATAAGACGTGGCGCTCTCTTACTAAAGAGCAACCCGCCACGGTCGTCGGCGAATGAGTGCTCCCCTGTCAGTTGCACTCCCTGGAGCGCCATATGACCGACCATCACCGTGATGGGTCACTCACATGCGGCCCTCCGCCCATCCCGCTCGAACGTGCACCACCGAATGTGCGCCCCGACGCTCGGTTCGTCGAACGAGCACGGCCAGTGGCCACCCGCACCACCTCCGGCCTCAGCCACGCTTCCATGTTTCACAGCACGTCCGACGCGCAGTCGCCCATGATGACCGGCCACCCCGGCGGGGCACCGCAAGCCCGCCAGGGCTGAGGAGCTACCGACCCTGGGCGTACTCGGTCGGATGTGCGGGTCTGGCCAGGGCGCGGCAGGTGGCGGGCCTTGGCCGAGGGGCCTCGGAACGCAGCCGGCCGCCGGCCTGCTCGCCGCCCGGCCCGGATCAGTCGCCGACCGCCTCGACGTTGCCGACGGCGGTGGAGAACTCACGGCCGTTCGCGCCGCGGATGTAGGCCAGCTCCGCCCAGTGTTCGATGCCGGTCGCGGAGACGTTCTCGTTGATGACGGCCATCAGCACGCCCTCGACGCCGGAGGCGATGTCGCGGACGCGCTTGCGGAGCAGGCGGTGCGGCACGTACGCGTACGCCTCAGCCATCGGACAGCCCCCCGGTCGCGAGGAAGCGCTCCCAGCCGGCCAGCGCGCGGTCGAGGAGGTCCGGGCCGGGCTCCCCGACCGCGCGGATGCCCGCCTGGGCGTTGTCCGGGGTGTCGATGCCGAGCACGCCTCGGGTGCAGCGGGGCATGGTGCAGCTGGTCACAGGGTTGCTCCCTACCGTCGTCAGCGGGTGGTCAGGACGACGGTAGGGGCGGGCACGGGGAGGCAGGGGCACGGATTGTGCCCCCTCGATTACGCGGTCAGCAGGCCGAGCCGGGCAGCGAGGGCGGACGCCCGGCGGCGCCGGGCGGGGCTCTTGGCCTCGGCCTCCTCCAACACGATGCGCTTGGCGTATCCGTTGTACTGGACGGTCTCCGGTGCCGCCTCGTGGGCCTGTGCCAGCGTGGCCAGTGCCACGTCGGGCTGGGCGTCCAGGTGATAAGCGCGGGCCTGCTCGATCCGGTGCCGGGCCCGTCGCGGCCGGGACGGAATCGCTTCGGCCTCGGCGCGGGCTGCCTGCCGCGCCGACTCCCCGCCGGCGTGCAGCTCCACGGCCACCGTGACGGCGTGTGCGCCGATGACGGCCCGGGAGAAGGAGGTCACGGGGTGGAAGTACCCTGCGGGCAGGCCCTCGGCCAGTGCCCGGGCCTCGTCCCAGTACCGCCACGCCGTACCCGTTTCCCCGCGTCGGGCCGCAGTCAGCCCGGCCTCGACCGTGAGCGCGCCGGCCACAGCCCGCACGTCCGCTCCGGCATCGGGAAGGAGCGGCTTCAGGTAGCCGAGGGTCTCCAGGTTGACTGCGTCCGCCGCATCCAAGTGCGCGCTCTCACGGTGCGCCTGTGTGGTCAGCCACGCGGCCAGACCGATGGCGTGCGGGTCCTCGGAGTCCTGCGCGGCCATCATGGCGCGCTCGGCGACCCGCCATACGAGGGGCGCGTCGGGCTGATAGGCGCAGAAGAACTGGGCGAGGAAGTACACCTGCGCCAAGGATGCTTGCGCGGCCTTGCGGTCGGCGACCGTCTCGGCCTGCCGCACGCACGCCTGCGCATCGCGGATCAGGTCGGGCAGCAGGGAACCGATGACGTCACGGTGGTTGGGCGCCGAGTGACGGGCCGACCATGCGCGGGCCAGTCGGGCCGACAGGTGCGCGGCGGGCGGGGCTTCGGGCCCGCCGCCGAGTTGGAGCGAGTTGAGTGCTTCGCGGACCGCGGCGAAGCGGGGATGCCCGGGGCCGGTGAACAGGCTGACGCGCAGGGACTGGTCGCCCGTGAGGTCGGACAGGTCCCGGACGCGCAACACTTCGGCCAGGCGCAGGATGACCGGCAGGTGGGGGGTCTTCAGACGCCCGGTTTCGAGAGCCTTGACCCACGATCCGGACCGGCCGGTGAGACCGCCGAGTTGGTCGCGGGTGAGCCCTCGCCGATTGCGGAGAATCAGGAGCCTCTGGCCGAAGAGCAACTGATCGCGGTACGGGTCCGGCGTAGCATCGGTGGACATGGGCCTTGCCCCTCTCCTTGCAGCTCGACACGGACAGGGTAGGCGGCAGGGCCGCTTCCATGTGGTCCTACCGGTCTCACGGCCACCACCCCGATCCCCGACCGCATCCGGAACGCGGAAGCCCCCGGCCGGGCGGCCGGGGGCGGGGTTCGCGTGGGGCCGGAGGGTCAGCCGGCGTGCTGGGCGAGGTACTTTTCGATGGCGTCGGCGGCGACCGCCGGGCCGTCGACCTGGCGCATCGCGGCGCCCATGGCCTCGACGCGGGCGGTGACCGCGCTGTCCGCGGCGACGGCCGCGACGGCTTCGCGCAGGCTGTCGACGGTGGTGTCGTCCTTGGTCAGGTGGCGGCCCAGGCCCAGCTCGTCGACGCGCAGGGCGTTGGCCTTCTGCTCGTTCATCTGGGGGATCACGACCATGGGCACGCCGTGGTACAGGGACTCCATGACGCTGTTCATGCCGCCGTGGGTGACGAACAGCTTGGTGTGGCGCAGGACTTCGAGCTGCGGGACGTGGCGGCGCACGTCGAAGTTGGCGGGCAGCGGACCGAGGTCGGCGGCGTCGATGTGGTCGCCGACGGCCATGACGACGTCCCACTCGGTGTCGCCGAACGCGGCGACGGCCGTGCGGAAGAACTCGGCCCAGCCGGTGGCGGCGGTGCCGAGCGAGATGAGGAGGACCGGGCGGTCCGCGGAGGCGGGCTCCCAGGCGCCCTGGAAGGAGCGGTCACCCAGGCAGGGGCCGGCGAAGACGAAGCGCTCGTCGAAGGTGTCGCCGTCGTAGTGGAAGTCGCGCGGCAGGAAGATGATGCCGAGCTTCTCGATGTTCTGGAAGAAGGCCATGGGGTCGGCCGGCAGGTTGAATTCCGGGAGCAGACCGGCGAGCTTGCCGATCATTTCCATGACCTGCGGGTCGGCGTATTCGGCCAGCGGGAACTTCTCCTGGATGGAGAAGTGCTCGTTGGCGCCGTAGGTGGGGTAGAGGCGGACGAGCGGGATGTCGTGCTTGGCGCCGTAGAAACGCGCGCCCCACGCCATGAAGTCGTGGACGATGACGTCGGGACGGTTCTTCTCGTAGAAGGGGCCGGCCTGCTCGACGAGGGCGAGCGAGTCGTCGAGACAGCGCATTCCCTCGCCCGCGTTGGCCTCCTCCGTGTAAGGCGAGCGGTAGAACTCACCGAATACGGATTCGTGGCGGACGGCCTCGGCGCCGATCGCCTCTATCGCGGGCGCGAAGTGGTCGGTCACCGTGCAGGTGACCCGGTGCCCCCGCTTGACCAGTTCTTCGACGACGCCGAGTGTCGGATTCACGTGGCCGATGGCCGGGAAATTGAAGAACGCAATGTGGGAAGGCATGGAAACCCCTCTTCCTGGAACCGCGGTACGGGCGAACCGTGTGCCACGGTAGCAGTGGCTCCGGTATCCCGAATCCGCACGGATCCGGGATACCGGAGCTTTCCGGCCAACCGGGAGGGGTATGGCTAGAAGGGCACCGACTTGCCGAGCGCGACGCGCAGGCAGCCGATCTGGCCGCAGTGGTAGGCGTCGTGCATCTGGATGATGGACAGCGCCTTTCCGAGGTTCTTCAGCCGGTCGTCGCCGAACGGCTCCAGCGGGGACTCGCTGTCGAGGTCCTCGGGGCGCAGCCCGGCCACGAAGGCCCGCATCCGGGCGTGGACCTGCTGGTAGAGCTCGATCATCTCCTCCAGCGAAGGCCCCCAGGACCAGTCGTTGTTGTCGTTGCCCGCGTAGTGCCGCGAGAACTCCTCCGTGACGAGGGACTCGGTGCCCTGGTGCAGGGTGGAGAAGTAGTCGGTGGCGCAGATGAGGTGCCCGAGGAACCAGACCAGCGGCTTGTGCGGGGCCGGCGCCAGGCGTGCCGTCTCGTTGTCGAAGTCCTCGGCGAGCTCGAGCACCATGCCGTAGGCCAGGTCGAAATGGTGCAGGAAATGGGTGGTCAGCGACTGGGACGGCGCCTCGGCGGTCACGGTCATGCGGTTGCTCCTTCTCTTGTCTTTCTCGAGCGGGGCTCGAGGGATCCCCGAGGGGTTCTCGAGCGGTCCTCGGCGATGTCAGGCGGGACGGTCCGCTTCATACGACTCGAATGCGCTCGGTCCGGGTGCCCGGACCTCGTCGAGTTTCGCCTTGGCGTCGTCGAAGGTCGGCAGTTCGAGGGTTTCCTCGGAAACCCAGTTCGCGCCTTCCCAGTCGTACATGAGCTCTCTCACCTGGCGCGCCGCCGCCATGTGCGGTCCGGATTTCAGGAATCCCTTCAGCGCCTGCTCGTCCTCCCAGATGCTGAGGCTGCGCGTGCTGTTGAAGTTCTTCTCGGATATCGCCAGCGTCACGGCCAGCAGACCGGGGCGGACGTACAGCTCGGCGAGAATGGCCTCGTTCAGCGCGATGGCGGCGGGCTCGTGTCCGGGCTTCGGCCAGCCGACGGACGTGGCGATCAGGTGCCGCCCCCGGATCGGTTCCTTCAGCCGGCCGGTTTCCGCGTCGACCGCGGGGCCGACCCACGGTGCGACCACATTGAGGTCGGACTCGTCCCCGGCCGCGAATTCACGAAGGGAGGCCGGTACCGTCCGCGATTCCGGTACTGAATTCTCGGACATGGGTCTTTCACCGTTCCTTGCGTCGTACGACAAGCCGCTTGATTTCCGCGGCCTGGAGGTGGAGCACGGCGAACTCGGGCTCGCGCACGAGTTCCAGCTCGGCGAGCAGCGGCAGCACGGCCCGCAGGACGGCCCGCAGCTCCAGGCGGGCGAGGTGGTGGCCGAGGCAGACGTGCTCGCCGTGGCCGCCGAACGCGATCTGGGCGGAGGCGTCCCGGGTGACGTCGAAGCGGTGCGGGTCGTCGAAGACCGCCCCGTCGCGGTTGGCCGCCGGGTACCACATGGCGACGGTCTCGCCCTTGCGGATGAGCCGGCCGCCGATCTCGGTGTCCTGGGTGGCGGTGCGCACGAAGTTCACGGCGATCGAGGTCCAGCGCAGGATCTCCTCGACCGCGCCCTCGATCAGCGACGGGTCCTCGATGAGCTTCTGCACCTGGTCCGGGTTCTCCAGGAGGGCCTGGATGCCGCCGGTCGTCGCGTTGCGGGTCGTTCCGATGCCCGCGACGAGCAGGTTGAAGATGGTGTAGAGGATCTCGTGGAAGGACAGCGCCTCGCCGTCGATCCGGGCCCGGGCCAGACGGCTGAGCACGTCCGTGCCGGTCCCGTCGATCTCGGCCATGCGCTGCTGGACCAGGCCGGCGACGTAGCCGTTGAGGGCGCCCATGTTGCGGTTGAAGGTGGCCTCGGCGTCCTCGCCGTCGCGCTGGTTGTCCGGGTCGGCGGCCCCGGTGGTGCCCTCGGTCCAGTCGAAGATGTCGTCCCAGTCCTTCAGGGGCGCCCCGACCAGTTCGCAGATCGCCGCGACGGGCAGCCGGGCGGACAGGCTCTTGGCCACGTCCGCGGTGCCGTTCTCGTCGAGCAGGCGGGTGAACGCCTGCGCGTACTCGGCGGCGAGCTCGTGGAACCGCTCCTCCAGCTCCTTGATGGCCTTGGGCGTGAAGCAGGGCGCCATGACCTGGCGCAGGTGGCGGTGGCGCGGCGCGTCCATGTACGACAGGGCCGGCGGCATGTCCGGGGCGTGCCCGAACATCTCGGCCCGCGCTTCCAGCTGGGCCTCGAACATGTCGACGGCCTCGGGGGTGTCGAGGGTGACGCGCTGGGCGCTGGAGAAGAGCTTGGGGTTGCGCGAGACGTAGGCGATGTCCTCGTGCCGGGTCAGCACCCAGAACGGCTCGAAGCCGGGGCGCCGGTACCAGAACACCGGCTCCTCGCGGCGCAGCAGGTCGAACTCGGCGTGCGGGTAGCCGCCGTTCGCGGCGTACGCGGCCTCATCGGTGATGTCGAGGTTCTCGAGAGTGAGCATGTCGGTACGTCTCCTTCAGCGTGCGGTGGTCTCGAGGAGGAAGGAGACGACCGACGCGAGGGTCTCCGTCCGGCGGTCGTCGGTGTCGGCGGCGCCGTCGAGCAGGCGGGCGCCGGGCACGTCGGCGGCGAGCCGCTTGGCGAGCGCGGCCGGGGCCAGCGGGCTGTTGCCCGGCAGCACCAGCAGCGGCGCGGGGAACTGCGCCATCCACTCCTCCGGTACGGAGAAGTAGGCGGAGCCCTGCGGCCAGATGCCGTCGCGGAACCGGACGAGGCGCACGATGTAGCGCTCCCGGCGCAGGGCCGTGATCTCCTCGCGGAACTCGCCTGCGGCCTCCAGCCGGCGGGCGTACGGTCCGGCGCCGGGCCGGGCCGCGAAGCCGCCGCCGAGGCCGGCTTCCTCGATGACGCCGTCGATGCCTTCCGCGCGGGCCAGGCGCATGGGCTCGTCGAACGTCGCCAGGAAGTCGCCGAGGGTGTTGCCCTCGGCGAGCCCGACGGGCGCGTGGGCGACGACGGCGGCGATCCGCTCGGGGGCGTCCTGGACCAGCCGCCAGGCCTGGGCGGTGCCGGCGCCGGAGGCGGCGATGTGGGCGCGCTCGATGCCGAGTTCGTCGAGGACCGCCAGCAGGTCCGCGGCGGTGCGTCCGTAGCAGAAGGGCTCGGCGGGGCCGGTGCTGAGGCCCTGGTGGCGGGCGTCGACCGTGATCACCTGGAACTGCCCGGCGAGGGCGTCGGCAGCTGCGGTGAAGGCGGCCCGCTCGGTGTCGCACTGCCCGGGGACCTCGCCGGGGCCGATGAGCAGGACGGGGAAGCCGGTGCCGCGCACCTCGTAGTGGATCCGCGCCCCGTCCGGGCGCACGGTCTCAGGCATGGTTCTCCTCCAGGCTGGTGGCGATCGTGTCGATCGCGTTCATGAGTTCGGCCGCCATGGCCTCGGGGTTGGTGATCGGCGCGGCGTGGGATCCCTCGATGGCGCGGGGCACGTAGAGGGCGCCGGTGAGCTCGCGCCACACCTCCATGGACCCGTCGGGCAGCACCGGGTCGGCGGTGCCCGACACCGCGAACAGCGGTACGTCCAGGGCCGGGCGGGAGATGCCGCGCAGCACCGCCCGGTGGTTCTCGGCCAGGACCGTGTCGGTGCGCAGCCGCTGCACGTATTCGGCGAGCAGTTCCTCGCTGGCGAGGACCTCGTCGGGCAGCAGCCCTTCCAGGAGCGCGGCGAGTTCTTGCGGGTCGGCGCCGTCCAGGTCTTCGGTGAGCTCGCCGAGCCGGTCCAGGCCGGGGGTGAGCGGGGCCAGCGGCGGCAGCGCGCAGGCCGCGACGAGGGCGAGGGGCGGGACGGCGGGCCGGTGGGCCAGCCGGTGCGCCACCTCCCAGGCCAGCCAGGAGCCCTGGCTGTGGCCGTACAGGACGACGGGCGCGGCGCCCGGGGCCGGGGCGAGCCGGCCGGACAGGGCGGCGACGACCTGGTCGGCGAGGGCCATCATGTCGGTGACGGGTGCCTCGTCGGCGCGTGCCTCGCGGCCCGGGAGCTGGACTGCGAGGAGTTCGACGTCGTCGGGCAGGTGGCGGACGAGCGGGACGTGGCCGCCCGTGGTGCCCCCCATGCCGGCGACGCAGACGATGCGGGCCCGCGGGTTCCGGGCCGGCTTGAGGACGCGCAGCCACGGGTTGTCCTGGCTCCGGTCGGCGGCCGGGGCTGCGGGCGCGCTGCCCTGGGGGGCGAGCTTGCCGGTGAGGTGGCCGGCGATGCCCTCGCAGGTGGCGTGGCGCAAGATCGCCTCGGTGGTGACCGCGAGGCCCGTGCGGCGGTTCAGTTCGTTGCGGACCTTCACGGCCATCAGCGAGTCCAGGCCCAGCTGCTGGAGCGGGCGGTCTGCGTCCAGCTCCGCCTCGGGCATGCCGAGGACGGGGGCGACCTCGCCCTTGACCAGGTCCGTCAGCGTGGCCCGCCGTTCCTCGGGGCTCTGCCCGGCCAGGGCCGTGCGCAGTTCCTGTCCGGCCGAGGCGTCGGGTGCCTGCTCGGCCTCCGGTTCCCGGGCTTCGGGCAGGGTGTCGAGCAGCGGGCGCGGGCGGGCCGCCCGGTAGGCGGGTGCGAACGCCGTCCAGTCGATGTCGGCGACGCCGAGGGCCGCCAGGCCGGCACCCAGGGCGATCTCCAGCGCGTCCAGGGCGAGTTCGGGCGCCATGGTGCGCAGGCCGCGCGAGCGGGCGGCCCGCTCGGCCTCGGCGGTGACCATGCCGCCGCCGGCCCAGCCGCCCCAGTGCAGCACGGTGGCGGTGAGGCCCTGGGCCCTGCGGTGGCGTGCGAGTGCGTCGAGCGCGGTGTTGGCGGCCCCGTACGCGGCCTGCCCGGCGCCGCCCCACAGGCTGGCGCCGCTGCCGTAGAGCACGAACGCGTCGAGCTCGCGGCCCGCGAGGGCCTCGTGCAGGTGCCAGGCGCCGTGCACCTTGGCCGCGTTCTCCTCGGCGGCGGCCTCGGGGGTCAGCCCGGTGAGGGCGGCCGGGCGGGACAGACCCGCCAGGTGGGCGACGGTGCGCAGCGGGCGGCGCGGGTCACCGGTGCGGGCGAGCAGCGCGGCGACCTGGTCGCGGTCGCTGACGTCGGCCTGTTCCAGGGTGAGTTCCACGCCGCGGGCGGCGAGTTCGGTGCGCAGCAGCTCCGTTTCGGGGGCGGCGCCGGCGCGGCGGGAGGCCAGCACGATGTGCTCGGCTCCGCGGTCGGCGAGCCTGCGGGCCAGGTGCAGGCCGAGGGCGCCCTGGCCGCCGGTGATCAGCGCGGTGCCGCGGGTGGACCAGGTGGTGGCCGGGCGCGGGGCGGTGCGCCGCAGGCGGCGTACGTGGCGGCCGTCGGCGCGCAGCGCCACCTGGTCCTCGTGGTCGCCCGCGGCGAGGCAGGCCACCAGGGCGTCGGCCCAGCCCGCATGGGGCTGCGCCGGCAGGTCCACGGTGCCGCCCCAGCGCAGCGGGTCCTCCAGTGCGGCCACCCGGCCGAGGCCGGTGACCAGGGCCTGCAGCGGGGCGGGGGTGCCGGTGCCGTCGGTGTCGGCCGCTCCGCGGGTCAGCGCCCACAGCGGGGCGTCGAGCCCGAGGTCGGCGAGCGCTTGGAGCAGGGTGAGGGTGGTGGCGAAGCCCGCGGTGGAGCCCGAGCCGTCCGGGGTGGCGTCGAGGGAGCCCAGGGTGAGGACCGCGGCGGGCGGTTCGGGCAGGGCGGCCAGGGCGGCGCCGAGCGCCGCCCGGTCGGCCACGGCCTCGACGCGGTACGGGGTGGCGCCCGCGGCGCGCAGGGCGTCCTCGATCGTGTCGGCGGCCCCGGTCTCGGCGGCGGTGGTCACCAGCGCCCAGGGCCCGGCCAGGGAGGCGGCCCGGACGGCGGGCGCCGGCGCCGGCTCCCAGGCGTCCTCGTACAGCCAGCCCGCGACGGTCTCGCGCGCCTCCTGGCCCCGCCACCACGACGACAGCAGCGGGAGCAGTTCCCCGATGCCCTCGCGCAGGCGCTCGGGGGCGTCGAGCAGCTCGGCCAGACGGGCCGGGCCCTCCTCGCCGACGGCCTCCCAGAAGGCCTGGTCGGCGGCGGCCCGGGGGGCGTCCTGCGGCTTCGGCGGGTCGATCCAGTAGGAGCGGCGCTGGAAGGCGTAGGTGGGCAGTTCGGCGACCGTGGCAGGGGTGTCCAAGATCCGCTCCCAGGGCACGCGGTGGCCGTGGGTGTGCAGTTCGCCGAGGGTGCGCAGGAGTTCGGAGCGCTCGCCGTGGCCGCGCCGCAGGGTGCCGGCGACCAGGGCGTCCGCGCTGCCTTCGGTGAGCGGCATGGCGAGGACCGGGTGCGGGCTGACCTCGAGGAACACGTCGTGCCCGGTGGCGATCAGCTGCTGCTGGGCGAGGTCGAGGCGGACGGGTTCGCGCAGGTTGCGGCACCAGTAGGCGGCGCCCAGTTCGCGGCCGTCGAGGACGGTGCCGGTGACGGTGGAGTAGAAGGGCAGGCGGCCCGTGGTGGGGGCGAGGTCCGCCAGGTCCGCCTCGAGGCCGGGCAGGAGCGCGTCCATCCAGTGGCTGTGCGAGGCGACGGGCGCCTCGAGCTTGCCGCAGACGACGTCCTCGTCGTCGAGGGCGAACAGCAGGTCCTCGAGGGCGTCGGCGTCACCGGACAGGGCCACGGAGGTGGGGGTGTTGACGGCGGCGACGGAGACGGCCTCCCCGTACGGGGCGATGCGCTCGAGGACCTGGTCCAGCGGGAGTTCGACGACGGCCATGGCGCCGACCCCGGCGACCGCCTGGAGGGCGCGGCTGCGGACGGCCATGATGCGGGCGCCCTCTTCCAGGGTGAGCGCGCCGGCCACGACGGCGGCGGCGACCTCGCCCTGGCTGTGCCCGGTGACGGCGTCGGGCTCGATGCCCAGCTCGCGCCAGGCGGCGGCGAGCGCGACGTACATGGTGAACATGACGGGCTGTACGACGTCCAGGCGGCGGGCGGAGAGTTCGGGGCCTCCGGCGGCGCGCAGGACGTCGGTGACCGACCAGCCGAGCCGGGGTGCCAGGAGGGCGTCGCAGTCGCGGACGGTGCGTGCGAAGGCGGGCGACTGCTCGAGCAGGGCCGCTCCCATGCCGTCCCACTGGCTGCCCTGGCCGGGGAAGACGAAGACCGTGCGGCCGCGGCCGCGGGCGGTGGCCCGGCTGACCGCGGGGTGCGAGCGGTCCTCGGCGAGCGCGCGCAGCGCGGCGGCGGCCTCGTCGGTGGTGGCGGCCGTGACCAGGGCGCGGTGGTCGAAGTGGGTGCGGCGCAGGGCCGCGGTGTGGGCGACGTCCGCCAGCGGGACCGCCCGGTGGTCCTCCAGCCAGTCGGCCCAGCGGCCGGCCTGCTCGCGCAGGGCGGCCCCGGTCCGGGCGGAGAGGACCACGGGCAGGGAGCCGGCCGGGGACGCCGCCGCCCCGGCGGCGGACGGCGCGTCCGGCGCGGGCTCCCGGGCCGGCACCGGGGCCTGCTCCAGGACGACGTGGGCATTGGTGCCGCCGATGCCGAAGGAGGAGACGCCGGCGCGGCGCGGCCCTTCGCCGTCCCAGGGCTTGGTCTCGGTGTTGACGTAGAAGAGGTTCGGGTCGAGGCCCATCTCCGGGTTGGGGTGCTCGTAGTTGAGGCTCGGCACCAGTTCCGCGTGGTGCACGGCGAGCGCGGCCTTGATGAGGCCCGCGATGCCCGCGGTGGCGTCCGCGTGCCCGATGTTGGTCTTCACCGAGCCGATCGCGCAGGGCTCGGCGCGCTCGGCGGAGCCGAAGACCTGCTGGAGCGCCTGCACCTCGATGGGGTCGCCCAGCGAGGTGGCGGTGCCGTGCGCCTCGATGAAGCCGACGCTGTCGGGGGTGACGCCCGCCGCGGCCTGGGCCTCGGCGATGACGTACGCCTGGCCCTGGACGCTCGGCGCGGTGAAACCGGCCTTGGCGGCGCCGTCGTTGTTGACGGCGCTGCCGCGCAGCACGGCGTAGACGGTGTCCCCGGCCTCGAGGGCGTCGGACAGCCGGCGCAGGACGAGCATGCCGACGCCGCTGCCGAAGACGGTGCCCGCGCCCTTCTCGTCGAAGGCGCGGCACTTGCCGTCCGGGGAGACGACCAGGCCGGGCTGGTGGACGAAGCCGCGCTTGAGGGGGATCGTCAGCGAGGAGGCGCCGACCAGGGCGACGTCGGACTCTCCGCGCAGCAGGCTCTCGCGGGCCAGGTGGGCGGCGACCAGGCCGGTGGAGCAGGCGGTCTGGACGGACAGGGCGGGGCCGCGCAGGTCGAGCTTGTGGGCGACGCGGGTGGCCAGGTAGTCGTTCTTGTTGCCGATCATCGAGCGGTAGAAGGACGACAGGTCGCCCGAGGCGTCCTGGTGGTAGCCGCCGAAGCCGGTGCCGCCGAAGACGGCGACGTTGCCGTCGAACGCGGCGGGCACGATGCCGGCGTGCTCCAGGGCCTGCCAGGCGGCTTCCAGGAACAGCCGGTGCTGCGGGTCCATGACCTCGGCCTCGGCGGGCGAGTAGCCGAAGAAGGCGGCGTCGAAGAGGTCGGCGCCGTCGATCAGGCCGCGCGAGCGGACGTAGGCCGGGTGGGCCAGCTCCTCCTCGGTGGCGCCGGCCGCGCGCAGTTCTTCGTCGGTGAAGTGGGTGATGGACTCGACGCCGTCGCGCAGGTTGCGCCAGAAGGTGTCGACGTCGGGTGCGCCGGGCAGCTTGCAGGCCATGCCGACGATGGCGACGGCGTCCTCGCCGGAGCGCTCGCGGCGGGCCGCGGACTGCTGGCGGGCGAGCGTGGCGTGCGAGCCGTCGCGCAGGTAGGCGGTGAGCTGGCGGACGGTCGGATAGCGGAAGAGCGTGGAGAGCGGGAACTCCCGGCCCAGGCCCGCGCAGATGATCTTGTGGGCTTCCAGGGCGCTCATGGAGTTGGCGCCGAGGTCGAAGATGCCCTTGTCGGGGTCGACGACCGGGATGCCGAGCACCTCGGCCCAGGCGCCGGACACCAGGGACTCGATGCCGCCCTCCCCCGCGGGCTCCCGGCCCTCTGCGGCGCGGGCGGCCGCGGCGGCCGGCGCGGGCGCCTCCAGGCGCAGCAGGGCGCCCCGGTCGACCTTCTTGTTGGGCGTGTGCGGCAGTTCGGGGAGGTGGACCAGCCGGGACGGGACCATGTAGGCGGGCAGCCGCCCGGCGAGCGCGGCGAGCAGCTCCTCGTCGGTGACGGTGCGGCCCGGGGCCGCGGTGAGGTACAGGCACAGCCGGGGGTCGCCCGGCACGTCCTCGCGGACCACCGCGGCCGCCTCGGCGACGCCGGCGTGCTCGGCGGCGACGGCCTCGATCTCGCCCAGTTCGATGCGGTGGCCGCGCAGCTTGACCTGCGCGTCGACGCGGCCGCAGAACTCCAGGGAGCCGTCGGCCCGGTAGCGCACGACGTCGCCGGTGCGGTACATGCGGGCGCCGTCCCCGGCGAACGGGTCGGGCAGGAAGCGCTCGGCGTCGAGCTCGGGCCGGTTCAGGTAGCCGCGCGCGACGGCGAGGCCGCCGATGTACAGCTCCCCGCGGGTGCCGCGCGGAACGCGGCGCCCGGCCGCGTCCAGCACGTACAGCAGGTTGCCGTGCAGCGGCAGGCCGAGGGAGACCTCGCCCGGTACCGCGTCCCAGGCCGCCGACCACACGGTGGTTTCCGTCGGCCCGTACATGTTCATCAGGCCGCCGGGGCACAGCCGGTCCAGTTTGCGGGCCAGGCCCCGGTCCAGGGCCTCGCCGCCGACCAGCATCCGCGTCAGGCCCTGCACGAGCGAGCGCCCGTCGGCGTCGGCCAGCAGCATGCGCGCCAGGGAGGGCGTGCACTGCAGGTGGGTGGGGGCGTACGGGAGGTAGTCGGCCCAGCCGGCCGGCCCGCCCTGCCCCACGACGACCCGGTAGCCGCGGGTGAGGGTCCACAGCAGTTCCAGCGTGGAGATGTCGAAGGAGAGGCTGGTGACGGCGAGCCAGGTGTCGCCGGGGCCGCCGCCGACCCGCTCGTCCATCGCGGTGCAGAAGGTGGCGAACTGGGCGTGCTCCAGCTGGACGCCCTTGGGCAGGCCGGTGGAGCCCGAGGTGTAGATGACGTACGCGCGGTCGGACAGGTCCGGGAGCGTGTCCGGGTCGTCCGGGAAGCCGTCCTGGCCGGCGCCGTGCTCCAGCGCGTCCGCCAGCAGGACGGCGACGTCGTCGGAGGCGACCTCGGGCGAGCCGTCGCGGGTGGAGACCACCAGCGACAGGCCGCTGTCGCGGATCACGTGTTCCAGGCGGGCCTTGGGGTAGTCCGGGTCCAGCGGCACGTACGCGCCGCCCGCGAGCCAGATCGCGAGCACCGAGACCACCAGGTCCGCCGAGCGCGGCAGGTGGATGCCGACCAGCGTGCCGGGGCCGGCTCCGGCCGAGCGCAGGTGGCCGGCCATCGCCGCGGCCCGCGCCACGGCCTGGCGGTAGGTCCAGGTGCGGCCGCCGTCGACCAGGGCGACCGCGTCGGGGGTGCGGCGTGCCTGGGCCAGGATCCGCTCCAGGGCGGTGGGGCCGGTGACCTCGCCGGGCGCCCGGCCGCCGCGCTCCTGGAGCCACTCCAGCTCGGCGCCGGAGATCAGGTCCAGGGCGCCGATGGGCCGGGCCGGATCGGCGACGGCCGATTCCAGCAGGGTCCGGAAGTTGTCCGCGAGGCGCGCGGCCGCCTCGGCGCCGAGGATGCCGGGCAGGAACTCCAGTTCGCCGACCAGTCCCCCGCCGTCGGGGGCGAGGGTCAGTCCGACGGCCGACTTGGCCACCCCGCGCGGGCCGCCGCCCACGGAGGCGTCCGCCGACGGCACCCAGGCCCCGTCGCCCTCGCCGAGCGCGGGCAGGGTGCTGGCCCGGTAGTTGAAGACGGCGCTGAAGAGCGGGTTGTCCTCGCCGGTGCGCTCCCCGCCGACGGCCTTGACGAGCTCGGTCAGCGGCAGGTCCTGGTGTTCCATCAGTTCCAGGACGCGCGGCGCGGTCGCCGTCAGGACCTGCTCGAAGCTCGGGTCGCCGGTCAGCTCGCAGCGCAGCGGCAGGGTGGTGACGAGGAAGCCGACCAGGCCCTCGGTGCCGGGCAGCTGGCGGTTGGCCCACACGGTGCCCAGGCCGAAGTCGTACGCGCCGGTGGTGCGGGCCAGCAGGACCGCGAAGGCGCTCGCGTACACGGTGTAGGGGGTGACCCCGGTGCGGGCGGCCAGCTCCTCCACCCGGGTGCGCAGCTCGGCGGGGAGCGTGAACCCGGTGGTGCCGCCCTCGCTCGCGCCGTCGGCCGCGGGCAGGTCGAGGCGGCCCATGCCGGCGAGCCGCTCGCCGATCACCCGCAGGCCCTTGGCGAAGTGGCCCTCCTCCAGGGCGCGCTGCTCCCAGGCGGCGAAGTCGCCAAGCTGGAAGGCGGGTTCGGGGGCCTGGGGCGTGCGGCCCCCGGCGTAGGCGGTGTAGGCGGCGAAGAGCTCCTGCGTGAAGACGGACAGGGACCAGCCGTCGGTGACGGCGTGGTGCAGGAAGATGCCGATGAGCTGGCCGCCGTCGCGGGTGTCGGCGAGCAGGCAGCGCAGCAGGCCGGGGCCGTCGAGCGGCAGCGGCCGGCGCTCCTCCTCGCGGATGCGGGCGTCGAGCTCCTGCGCGTCGAGGTGGCTGAGGTCCTCGTGGGTGAACTGCGGCTCTCCGGCGGCCCGGACGACCTGCACGAGGGCGCCGTCGCGGCCCGTCAGCGAGGTGCGCAGCGCCTCGTGGCGCTCCGTCACCCAGGTCAGGGCGCTGCGCAGCGCGGCGGGGTCGAGCCGGCCGGCGGTGCGCAGGACCAGGGGGGTGTGGTACTCGGCGCTGCCGGGGCGCAGCTGCTCCAGGAACCACAGCCGGCGCTGGCCGTCGGTCGCGGGGTGCTCTTCGCGCCGCCCGGAGCGTTCGAGGGCCGCGGTGGGGGCGCTCTCCAGGACGCCGAGGGCGTGCTCGAGCAGGTGCCCGGCGATCTCGTGCGCGGTGGGGTGCTGGAAGGCGAGGTTCGCGGGCAGGGTGGCGGTGGTCAGCTCGGTCAGCCGGTTGCGCAGCTGGAGCGCCATGATCGAGTCGAGGCCGAGCTCCTGGAGCCGCTTGTCGGCGGGGACCGGCTCGGTGGCGCCGAGGACGGCGGCCGCTTCGCGCCGGACGAGGTCGGTCAGGGCCTCGAGGCGTTCGCTCTCGCCCAGGGCGGCGAGGCGGGCGCGCAGGGCGGCGGGGCCGGTGGCGTCCTCGTCCGCGGTGTCCTGGGCGCGGCGGCCCAGCGCGGCGATCTCGGCCTCGTCGAGGCGGCGGTAGCCGGGGACGTCGGTCCAGTAGGCCTTGCGCTGGAAGGCGTACGTCGGAAGGTCCGCGAGCCGCGCCGCGGCGCCGTCGGCCGGGGCGAAGACCCGCGTCCAGTCCGCCTCGTAGCCCTGGGTGTGCAGGGCGCCCAGCGAGCGCAGCAGCTGGTCGAGCCCGCCCTGGTCGCGGCGCAGGCTGCCGACGACGGCGCCGTCGCTGTCGGCGGTGGCACTGGTCAGGGGCATCCCGAGGACGGGGTGCGGGGATATCTCGACGAACACGCCGTGGCCGTCGGCGACGAGCCGGTCCAGGGCGAGGTCCATGCGGACGGTCTCGCGCACGTTGCGGCACCAGTAGGCGCCGTCGAGGGCGGTGCCCTCGACCACGGTGCCGGTCACCGTCGAGTAGAACGGGACGGCCGAGGCGCCGGGGCGCAGGTCGGCCAGCTGTTCGGCGAGCCAGGGCAGCATCGGGTCGATGTGCGCGCTGTGTCCGGCGGTGTCGGACTGGATGCGGCGGCAGAAGACGTCGCTGCCCTCGAGCTCGGCCAGCAGGCGTTCGACGGCGTCCACGTCTCCGGAGACCACGGTGGAGCCGGCGGTGTTGACCACGGCCACCGACAGGGCGTCCCCGTACGGCTCGATGAGCTCGCGGGTGCGCGCCACGGGCAGTTCGACCAGGGCCATCGCGCCCCGGCCGCTGCACTCGCGCAGCTGGCCCTGGGAGCGCAGCGCGGTCAGCCGGGCGCCGTCGGCGAGGGAGAGGGCGCCGCTGACGACGGCGGCGGGGACCTCGCCCTGGCTGGAGCCCACCACGGCGGCCGGCTCGACGCCGAGCGAGCGCCAGAGCGCGACCAGGCCGATCATCACGGCGAACAGGGCGGGCTGGAGTACGTCGATGCGCTCCAGGGTGAGTTCGGGGCCGGCCTCGCCGCGCAGGAAGCCCGCTACGGACCAGCCCGTCCACGGGGCGAGGGCCTCGTCGCACTCCTGGACGGCGTCCCGGAAGACCGGGCTCTGCTCCATCAGCTCGCGGCCCATGCCGAGCCACTGCGAGCCCTGGCCGGGGAAGACGAAGACGGCCTTGCCGCGCTCGCGCGCGGTCGCGGAGGTCACGGCCGGGTGCGGCAGGCCTTCGGCGAGGGCGGTGAGCGCCTCGGCGGCCTCGGCCGGGCCGGCCGCGAGGACCGAGGCGCGGGCCTCCAGCGGGGTGCGGTGCAGGGCGGCGGTGCGCAGGACGTCCGGCCAGTGGGCGTCGGGGTGCGCGGTGAGCCAGGCGGCCCAGCGGGCGGCCTGGGCACGCAGTGCCGCCGCGTCAAAGCCGGAGACCAGCAGCGGGCGGGGGCCGGCGGGGGCCCCGGCCACGGCCGGGCCGTTCTCGGCGCGAACGGGTTCGGGGGAAGCGGACCCGGCCTCGGCGGAGGCGGCGGGGGCGGGGGCGGGGGCGGGGGCCTCCTCGACGATCACGTGGGCGTTGGTGCCGCTGATGCCGAACGAGGAGACGCCGGCCCGGCGCACCCGCTCGCCGCGCTGCCAGGGCCGCAGCTCCTGGACGAGCCGCAGGCCGCTGTCCTCCCAGGGGATCTGCGGGCTCGGCTCGGCGGCGTGCAGCGTGGGCGGCAGCGCCTCGTGGTGCAGCGCCAGGATCATCTTCATCACGCCGACGACGCCGGCGGCGGCCTGGGTGTGGCCGAGGTTCGACTTGGACGAGCCCAGCCACACCGGCCGGTCCCCGTCGCGTCCGGGGCCGAAGACCTCGGCCAGGGCGCCGGCTTCGATGGGGTCGCCGAGCGGGGTGCCGGTGCCGTGCGCGTCGATCGCGTCGATGTCGGCGGGGGTCAGGCGGCCGGCGTCGAGCGCGTCGCGGATCACCCGCTGCTGGGCGGGCCCGTTGGGGGCGGTCAGGCCCTGGCTGCGGCCGTCCTGGTTGACGGCCGAGCCGCGGATCACGGCCAGGACGGGGTCGCCGTCGCGGCGGGCCGCCGACAGCTTCTTCAGGACGAGGATGCCCACGCCCTCGGACCAGATGGCGCCGTCGGCCTGGGCGGAGAAGCTCTTGCAGCGCCCGTCGGGTGCCATGGCGCCGAGCCGGCTGGACTCGACGTACATGGCGGGCGAGCTCATGACGGTCACGCCGCCGGCCAGGGCCAGTTCGCAGTCGCCGCCGCGCAGCCCCGCGACCGCCGAGTGGATGGCGACCAGCGAGGAGGAACAGGCGGTGTCGATGGTCAGGGCCGGGCCCTGCAGGCCGAGGGCGTAGCTGATGCGGCCCGAGACGACGCTGCCGGAGATGCCGGTGCCCTGGTATCCGTCGAGGACCTCCAGGGGTGCGTTGCCGGTGTCGTAGTCGGAGCGCATCGCGCCGAGGTAGACGCCGGTGCGGCTGCCGGCCATCGTGTCGGGACGCAGCCCGGCCCGCTCCAGCGCCTCCCAGGAGGCCTCCAGGACGAGCCGCTGCTGCGGGTCCATGGAGACGGCCTCGCGCCGGGAGATGCCGAAGAAGTCGGCGTCGAACTCCTCGAGGGCGTCGAGGAACCCGCCCTCGCGGGCGTAGCTCTTGCCGGTCGCCGTGGGGTCCGGGTCGTACAGGTCCAGCCCGTCCCAGCGCGCCGGCAGCGGGCCTATGGCGTCACGGCCGGTGGCCAGCAGCTCCCAGAACTCCTCGGGCGTGTCGATGCCGCCCGGGAGCCGGCAGGCCATGGCGACGACCGCCACCGGCTCGTGCCGCTCGTTCTCCAGCTCGGCGTTGCGCTGCTGCAGCTGGATCACCGCAGCCATGGCCCGCCGGAGCCGGTCCTCGTTCGCCTGGGCGCTCATCTTGGCCATCCGTCTCGTTCTGTGGCACTGCCGTCGGTGGTCTGCGGGAAGGGGGAGGGAAGCGGGGCCCGGGGTCAGTTCCCGAGCGTGACGTCCATGTACGGGGGGAACTCGGGAATGCGGGAGAAGTCGTTCTCCAGGACCGAGATGTCGCCCTTCTTCGCGATCTCGCGGAAGCCGGCGAACTTGTAGGTGATGTACATGGTCCGGTTGCGGTCGGTGGGCACGAACTCGGCGCGCAGCTTGACCCCGGCCCGGTGGGCCTCGCGGATCAGGTGGCCGAGCAGCACGGATCCGACGCCGCGGGACATGACCCGGCAGGACATCAGCAGCAGCTTGACGGTCCACACGTCCTGGCCGCGCTCCACGAGCGAGAGGCCGATCTTGCCGTAGGTGCCGTACTTGTCCTCCAGGCCGGCGACCAGCAGGTCGTGGTCCGCGGAGCGGCGGAAGGCGTCCAGCTCCTCGTAGGAGTAGGTGTAGCCGGTGGCGTTGAGCTGGTTCGTACGGACCGTCAGCTCCTCGGCGCGCTGCAGGTCTCGCTCCTCGGCGGGGCTGATGGTGAAGCGCATGCCGAGCGAGGCGAGGAACTCCTCCGAGGTGCCCTCGTGGGACTCCTCGGCGGCGTTGCGCTGCGCGTCGGCCCGGTAGAGGTGGCGGCGCTCGCGGGAGTCGGCAGTGACGAACCGGGGGTGCATCTCGGGCAGGTCCGGGATGCCCGCGGCGTCGACGGCGTCGATGCAGCGCACCCGGGGATGGGCGAAGGCGACCTCGTCGCGTTCGAAGGGCTGGTCGTCGACGAAGGCGAGGGTGTCGATGCCGATGTTGATCGCCTTGGCGACGGCCTGCACGGAATCGGACTTGTTGCCCCAGTTGATCTGCGGGTAGAGGAAGTACTCGGCGATGCCGAACTCCTCCAGCTTGGCCATGGCCGCGGCGTGGTCGTTGCGGCTGGCGACGGAGTGCAGGATGCCGCGCTCGTCCAGGATGCGCAGGGTCTCGACGACCTCGGGGCGCAGGGTGACCTCGGCGTCCTCCAGCAGGACGCCGTCCCAGACGGTGTTGTCGAGGTCCCACACCACGCACTTGACGGTGGCCGCCTTGGCGGCCGGCTCGGCGGACGTCGGCTCGGTGGTCGTCGTCTCGGTGGTCGTCGTCATCGGTCACTCACTTCCACGGGCTGCGGCGAGGGGGGTGCGGCGGAACGGGGCCCGCTCCTGGAAGGCGTACTCGGCGAGGCCGACCTGATGGAGCTGGGAGCTGCCCTCGATGACCTCCATGACCTTGGTGTCACCGAGCAGGCGCTGTACGGGGTAGTCGGGGCCGCAGCCGTTGGCGCCGTGGATCTGCACGGCGTCGGTGGCGGCGCGGGCGGCGGCGGTGGAGGCGAAGTACTTGGCCGTCGAGGTGGCGGCCAGCGCACCGGGGTCGCGGGCGTCGCGCAGCCGGCCCGCCTCCAGGCACAGCAGCCGGGCCGCCCGGGAGGAGGTGTACATCTCGCTGATCATGCGGCGGACCAGCTGGTGCTCCCGGATGGGGACGCCGAACTGGACCCGCTCGGCCGCGTAGTCGGTGCTGGCGTCCAGGCAGGCGTCGAGGATGCCGACGCAGCCCCAGCCCACCGTGTACCGGCCGAGGTCCAGGGCCGCGCCGGTCACGTGGGAGACGCCCAGGCCCGGCCGGGCCAGCAGGTTCTCGCCGGGGACGCGGCAGTTGTCGAAGTACACGTGGGCGGTCATCGAGGCGCGGATGCCGATCATGTCCTCGATCAGCTCGGTGCGCAGTCCGGGGGTGTCCCGTTCGACGAGCAGGGCGGTGGGGCCCTGCTCGCCGCGCCCGACCACGAGGAACAGGTCGGCGCTCTCCCCGTACGTGATCCACTTCTTGTGGCCGTCGAGGATCCAGTCCCCGCCGTCGCGGGTGATCCGCGTGGTGACGGCGGAGGCATCGCTTCCGGTGCCCGGCTCGGACACGGCGAGCGCGGCGACGCGCTCGCCGCGGGCGAGCCGGGGCAGCCAGGTGTCCTTCTGGGCGCGGGTGCCCCAGCGGGCGACGGCGTGCGCCACCATCGTGTGCACGGTCAGCAGACTGCGCAGCGAGGAGCAGGCGCGGCCGAGCTCGGCCGCGAGCAGGCCGAGCGTCACCGCGTCGCTGCCGCCGCCGCCGTACTCGGCCGCGACGGGCAGCCCGAGCAGGCCCTCGTCGGCGAGCAGCCGGACGGCCTCGGGCGGGGTGCGCTGGGCCCGGTGCCAGGCTTCGGCGTACGGGGCGACGCGGCTGTCGGCGAAGGCCCGGAACTCCTTCTGGGCCTGCGCCTGCTCCGCGGTGAGCATCGTCGTCATCTGGGGTCGGCTCCGCTCGGCCTACTGGGGGACCGACGCGGCCAGCTTGCGGCTGACGAACGCGTCGAGGGCGCTGATGGAGCGGAAGTACTCCAGCTCCAGGTCCTCGTTCTCGACCGTGATGCCGAACTCGTGCTCCACGAAGGAGACGAGCTGCATCGCGAACATCGAGCTGACGAAGCTGAGCTCGAAGATGTCCTGGTCGTCCTTGAGGTCCTGCACCGGGATGAAGCGGGAGAGGTACTCCGCGATCCTGGCCTTGTTGTCCGTGCTCATCTCGTTCCGTCCTGTCGTCTTCGATGCGGGGAGGGGCGGGGGGCGGCCTGCGGGCAGGGGGCGCCCGGTCAGCGGTAGGTGTGGAATCCCTGGCCGCTCTTCCGGCCCAGCAGGCCGGCGGCGACCATCTTCTTGAGCAGCGGCGCCGGCCGGTACTTGCTGTCGTTGAAGCTCTCGTAGAGCACCTCGACGGACTTCAGGATGGTGTCGAGACCGATGAGGTCGGCCGTCTCCAGCGGGCCCATCTTGTGGTCGAAGCAGGTCTTGAAGATGCGGTCGACGTCGGCCGCGGGGGCGACGCCGTCCTGCACGAGGAAGACGGCCTCGTTGATGGTGAGCATCAGGACGCGGTTGGAGACGAAGCCCGGGACGTCCTCGACGACGATGCACTCCTTGCCGAGCTCCGCGAGGAAGCGGCGGGCGGTGTCGATCGTCTCGGGGGTGGTGTGGTGGCCGCGGATGACCTCGACCATGGGCTTGAGCGGCACCGGGTTCATGAAGTGCATTCCGACGACGCGTTCGGGGCGGCTGGTGACCGAGCCGACCCGGGTGATGGAGATGGCCGAGGTGTTGACGGCGAAGACGACCTCGGGCCGGCAGATCCGGTCGAGCTCCTTGTAGACCTTCTCCTTGATCGCCCATTCCTCGGTCACGTTCTCGACGACGAAGTCCGCCTTGGCGAGCAGCTCGTAGTCGGTCGTGAACTCGATCTTCTCGAAGACCTCGGCGGGGTCCACCGCGGCCTTGCGGTTGAACATCGCGAAGGCCCGCAGGCTCTGGCGCAGCTCCTTGCGCGCGTTCTCCAGGATCTCCTCGGAGACGTCGACCAGGACGACCCGGTGGCCGGTCTGGGCGAGGTTCTGCGCGACACCGACGCCCATGACGCCGGCTCCGACGACTCCTGCTGTCGTGAATTCCATTGGTGGTCGACTCCGTTAGCGTGCGCCGCGTACGGCGTAGATGTTGTGGATGTCCGTGCCGGCGTACAGCTCGTCCTGCTCGGCGTGCGCGGTGAAGCCGCGGCTCTCCAGGAGCGCGACGAGGCGGGCGACCTCGCCGTCGGCGTCGTGCGCCTCCAGCACCATCTGCTGGATCTTGGGCCAGTCCTCGTCGGCGATGCCGTCGATGACCTGGCGCTCGCTCTTCTGCACGTCGATCTTGATGAGGTCGATGCGCTCGATGTTCTGTTCGCGGATGACGGCGCTCAGCGGGCGCAGCTTCGCGGTGAACTCGATGGCCTCGAAGCGCACGTCCATGAGCTCTTCGGTGTACTCGGCGAGCTGGTCGGCCGCCTCGTCCCCGCCGGCCTCGCGCTGGTTGGCGATGATGGTGCGCAGGTTGTGCTTCTCCTCCTCCTCGTCCGGGTGGAAGGAGGACATGCCGGAGCTGCGCGGGTAGAAGGTGAACTGCGCCTCGGACTCGGCGTCGGAGATGCCGATGTTGAACAGGCGGGCGTCGGCACCGTGCTCGGCGACGTTGCGGCTGAGCAGCTCGAACAGCGGCGGGGCCGGCTCGAAGGTGTAGACCGTCACGTCCTTGGCCTCGTAGTGGGCGAAGAGCGTGAACAGGCCGATGTTGCCGCCGACGTCGACCACGGTGGCGCCGTCGGGGAGGGTGATCCCGTTCTTGGCGTAGACGCGGTGGTCGAAGATGTCCTCGTAGAAGTGGAGGGTCTCCGCCTCGTTCTGGTGGGAGACCATCAGGCCGTTGGGGAGCCGGAAGCGGGCCAGCGAGCTGCCGGTGTGCGAGGAGCCGGAGCCGTCCCCGGCCAGCGCCTCCTGCGGGTCGCGGCCCTCGCGCAGCGCGTCGATGGCGGTCGCGGTCCGCGCGAGCGTGGCCCACTCGTAGATCTGGCGCAGCGTCGGCTCGACGGAGAAGGCCCGGGTGATGCGCAGGATCAGGCGGGTGGCCAGCAGCGAGTTGCCGCCGAGCTCGAAGAAGGAGACGTCCCGCGGGAGCTGCTCCTCGCTCTTCAGGAGCCTGGCCCACAGGCCGTGCAGCTCCTGCTCGGTGGCGCTCGGCCCGCCGTCGGCCGCCGCGGCGGCCGGGGCCGGGGCGGCGCCGTCGGTCGCGAGGTCCTCGGCGGGGTGGACCGTCCAGTCCACGGCGCCGCCGGCCAGCCACAGCCGGCCCAGCGCCTTGAGGGCGACCGCGGTGTCGGAGCGGCGCTCGAGCGGGTGGCGCATCGAGGCGACGACGGAGCCGTTGCCGACGCCGCGGACCTCGGTGGCGAGGCTGGCGAGGGTCTGGCCGGGGCCGGCCTCGAGCAGGACGTGCTCCTCGCCGATGGCGCGCAGGCCGTCGGCGAAGCGGACCGGGCTGACGAGGTGGCGGGCCCAGTAGCGGGGGTCGGTGGCCTGCTCGTCGGTGATGAGCTCGCCGGTGACGTTCGAGACGTAGGGGATGCTCGGCGGGTTGAGGGTCAGCGTCCGCACGAGCGCGGTCAGCTCGTCCGCGATCGGCTCCATCATCGTGGAGTGGAAGGCGTGCGTGGTGGCGACCCGGCGGTTGATGACCTCGCGCGTGCGCAGGGAGGCCTCCAGCGCGGCGATGTCCTCCTCGGGGCCGGCGACCACGCAGAACGCGTCGCCGTTGACGGCGGACAGCGAGAGGTTCGGTCCGAGCAGGGCCAGTGCGTCCTGCTCCGGCAGCATGACGGCGAGCATGGCGCCCTTGGGCAGCGCGTCGATGAGCGCGGCGCGGCGGGCGACCAGGGTCAGCGCGTCCTTGAGCGAGAGCACCCCGGCCAGCGTCGCGGCGACGTACTCGCCCAGGCTGTAGCCGGTCAGGACGGCGGGGCGGGCGCCCCAGCTGCGCAGGAGTCCGGCGAGGGCGTACTCGATGACGAACAGCGCGGGCTGGGCCAGCTTCGTGGCGCCCAGCCGGCGCTCCTCGGCGCTGACCGGTCCGCTGTCGCGGCCCAGCATGCGGCGCAGGTCCATGGCGGGCGCCTTCGCGGCGTCGCCGGCCGGCTCCGTCGCGGCCGGCTCGGCGGCGGCCGCGAAGACGACCTCGCGGATGTCCAGGCCGAGGTCGGGGGCGAGCAGTTCGGCGCAGCGGTCGACCTCGGCGCGGAAGACGGGGAAGTCCCGGTACAGGTCGCGGCCCATGCCGAGGTAGTGGTCGCCCAGGCCCGGGAAGAGGAAGGCCAGCGGCGCGGAGGTGGCGCCGGTCTCCTTGGCACCCAGTTCGGCCGGGCCCTCGGGTCCGGTCAGGACGGCGCCGCGGTGCGTGCCGGGGGCGGCGCCGGCACCGACGGTGCGCCGGGTCACCGGGGCGGCGGCCGGGGCGGCGGAGCCCGCACCCTTGAGGGCGGCGAGTCCCGCGTCGAGGGAGGCACCGTTGGTCCCGCTGACCAGGTCGAGGTGGAACGGGAGCGGACCGGTCGGCGGACCAGCCGCTTCGTGCCTCTCCTCGGCGGTGATCGTGTTGGGGGTCATACCTCTCCTTGGGTGTGTCGGAAAACCGGGCGAACGGCCGGTGCGCGGCCGATCGGGCCGCATGGCGGGTGCCGCAGGTGCACGCAAAGCAACCCCGGCCTGGGTGACCGGGGCTGCACATGTGTGAGGAGCGCCCGCGTGCCGCCCTGGTATCTGTCCGAGGATTCCGTCGTGACCAGCCTGGTCAGGACTGCTTGAGCAGAGCCGGAGCAGCGGTGGACGCGGCTGCCGGCTAGGCGGCGGGGGTCGGGACCCGGGACTCGGCGTAGGCCTTGGCGAGGTTGAGGGTCGCCGTGCTGTTGCGGCCGAGCGCCTCGCGGACGTAGCGGCGGCATTCGGCGATGCCGGCCTCGGGGCCGAGGACCCGGGCGATGTTCTCCTCGCGCAGCACGACGCTGTGCTGCGAGGTGACGCTCACGCCGGCCTCGTCCTCGACGAGCGACCACTCGCCGGTGTGGGCCGACATCAGCAGGGGCGTCGCCGTCTGCTTGTAGACGATGCGCCGGGCGTGCGGGAAGCAGATGCGGACCGACTCGGTGGTGTGCGCGCTGCCGTCGGCGGTCAGGGTGTCCATGGACATGACCTGAACGCCCGGCTCGGGCTCGGTCAGGTCCAGGCGCGAGACGTGCGGGACCAGCGCGGGCCAGTCCTGGACGCGGTGCAGGAACTCGTAGACGCGCTCGGCCGGGCCGTCGACGCGTACCGAGTCCTCGAAGGACATCACCAGGTCGTCGAGGCGCTCCCAGCCCTCGGCGAGCTGCTTGATGTTGCCGAGCTCGGCGCGGCTGTTGGTGTCGGTGGCGCTCTCGACCCAGGCGACGGAGCCGGGGTCGTCGCCGACGACCGTGAAGTCGTGCAGCAGCACCAGCCGGCAGGAGGCCGCGCCGCGCGGTTCGACGATCCAGGTGCCGCCCATCGACTCCAGCGGAGAGGCGGGCACCTCCTGGCGGAACTCGATGCGGCGCTGCGCCACGTCCAGGGTGCGCCGCGAGGTCCAGGACTTGACCTCGCCGTTGGCGGTGGCCCACATGCGCAGGTGCTCGCGGGAGCCGTCGGACTCCAGCTGCTCGACGTGCACGTTGGGCGGGAAGTACAGCGGCCACTTGGCCGCGTCGGCGATGAGGCCGTAGACCACTCCGGCGGGGGCGGCGACGGTCACCTCGTGCGTCGTGCGGTGCACACGCTCAGCGGGCATCGTGGAGTTCCTGCTTTCCGGATCAGAAGTTGCCGAGGCCGCCGCAGACGTTGAGCGCCTGCGAGGTGATGGACGAGGCCACGTCGGTGGTCAGGTAGCCGACCAGGCCGGCCACCTCGTCCGCCGTGGAGTAGCGGCCGAGCGGGATCTTCGCGGTGAACTTCTGCTTGATCTGCTCCTCGGAGGTGTCGTACGCGGCCGCGTAGCCGGTGCGCACGCGCTGGGCCATCGGGGTCTCGACGTATCCGGGGCAGACCGCGTTGACGGTGATGCCGGTGGGGGCGAGCTCGTTGCCCAGGGACTTGGTGAAGCCGACGACGCCGTGCTTGGAGGCGGAGTAGGGGGCGCCGAGCACCACGCCCTGCTTGCCCGCGGTGGAGGCGATGTTGATGATCCGGCCGTACGGGGCGCCCTCGAGGCCGCCGTTCTTGAGCACCTCGCGGGTCAGCAGGAAGACGCTGTTGAGGTTGGTGTCGATGACGTCGTACCAGAGCTCGTCGGTGAGCTCTGCGGTCGGCCCGCCGCCGCTGCGGCCGGCGTTGTTGACGAGGACGGAGATCGGCCCGAAGGTCTCGACGGCGGCGGCGACCAGCGCCTTGACGGACGCGGGGTCGCGGACGTCGGCGGCGGTGCCCTCGACCTCCAGGCCCTCGGCCCGCAAGTCCTCGACCGTCTGCTTGACCTGCTGCTCGGTACGGGCGCAGAGGAAGACGCGGTGTCCGCGGCGGGCGAGATCGCGGACCACGGCCAGCCCGATCCCGCTCGTACCCCCGGTGACCAGGGCTACCCGCTTCGTCTCTGTCGTCATCGGTGTCCCTCCAGAACGGCGTTGATGGTCCGACCGTGTCCTGGACCCCTCGAAGCCCGCACGAACGCCGCTTGAGGACGGGTCGCGGAAAGTGCGCGGCGGTGGTGCGGGGCCAGTCTTCGTGCCGGTTCGGGGGCCGGTCTTCGTGCCGGTTCGGGGCCCGTTCCCGTGCCGGTTCGAGACGTCTTCGAATCCCGCTCGACCCGCAGCGGCGAGGCTGGGGACACTGACCAGATCGGAGTCCTCCATGACCATCCAGGCCGGCATCGGGCAGCAGGCCGCCGCGGCCTTCGGCGCCCTGTACGCCGAGGTGCAGCAGTTCTACGCCCACCAGATGCAGCTGCTGGACCTCGGTGAGGCGCAGCGCTGGGCCGGGACGTTCACCGAGGACGCCACCTTCGACGTGCCGACGCTGCCGGAGCCGGTGCGCGGCCGGGCGGGTCTGGTCGCGGCGACCAGCCGCACCGCCGCCCAGCTGGCCGAAGCCGGCCAGCGCCACCGTCATTTCATGGGCATGTTCGACGTCTCCGAGCGCCCGGACGGCTCCCTGCACGTGCGCTCGTACGCGATCGTGTACGCCTCCGACATCGGCGGCGACTCCCAGGTGCACCGGGTGTGCGTCTGCGAGGACGTCCTGGTGCGCGTCGAGGGCGCGCTGCACGTCGCGGCCCGCCGGGTGACCCGCGACGACCTGGCCTGATCCCGGGCGGGCGGCGCGCGCAAGCCACCGGGCGGCGCACGCCAGCAACCGGACCGCGGACAGAAGTGACCGGCGGGGCCGCAGCCGCGAGAGCGGCTGCGGCCCCGCCGGTCTGTTCCCGTGGCGCGGGAAGATCAGGCGCGGCAGGCGGGCAGTCCGCCGTGGAACTCGGCCATCTCCTGGAACAGGGCGCCCACGTCGAGCGGAGTACCGGGAGCGGCCCCGGCCAGCTCGGCGTACGCCCGGTGCAGGTTCGGTACGAGGCGCTCCGCGTCGAGCAGGTCCGCGAACGGGCCCCCCTGCGCTTCGGCGGCCAGCTCCAGCGGGGTCAGCCCGGCCGCCGCCCCGCGCCCGGCGAGTTCGGCGATCCAGCGGAAGTAGGCCTCGTTGGCGTCGATCAGCTCGGGTCCGCCGACCGGGCCGTGGCCGGGGACCACCGTCTCGGCGCCGAGGGCGCGCAGCCGCTCCATCGCGGACAGGGACCCGGCGACGGACCCCATCAGGCAGAAGGGGGCGGCGTTCGCCATGAGCAGGTCGCCGGCGAACAGCACGCGCTGTTCGGGCAGCCACACGGCGGTGTCGTTGGTGGTGTGCGCGGCCGGTCCCAGGTGCAGCAGTTCGGCCCGTACGCCGCCGATGTGCAGGGTCAGCGCGTCGCGGTAGGTGACGTCCGGGAGCGCGAGTTCCAGGTCGCCCCAGCAGACGTCCGGCCACAGGCCGGTCAGGTGCAGCCCGGCCAGGTCCATCATGGTGCGGGTCTGCTCGTGGGCGATGACCAGGGCCTCGGGGAAGAGGTAGTTCCCGAAGGTGTGGTCGCCGTGGAAGTGCGTGTTGACCAGGGCCCGCGGGGGCCCGGGGACCAGGCGCAGCACGCGCTCGCGCAGGTCGCGGGCGCGCCGCTCGGTGGCGGCGGTGTCGACGAGCAGGCTCTGCCCGTTCCCGCCGGTGACCAGGCCCGCGTTGTTCAGGCACCAGCCGCCGTCGCCCTGGACGTACGCGTGGACGCCGTCCGCGATCTCCGTGAGCGAGGCGTCGGGCTCAGGCATGGACGGCCGTCCGCGTCCGCAGCCGCTCCAGCAGCGCGAGCGCGCCCCCGTCGTGGATCACGGCCCGGGCAGCGGCCAGTGCCCCGTGCCAGTCGCCGGTGGTGTGGCCGGCGACGGCGAGGGCGGCGGCGCCCAGGCAGACGGTGTCCTCGGCCTCGCGGGTCCCCTCGCCGCCGAGCACGGCGCGGACGTGGGCCACCGGGTCGGCGCCGCGCGGGCGCAGGCCCTCCAGGGTGCCGGGGCGCAGCCCGAGCGGGACCGGGTCGAGGGTGAACTCGTCCTCGCCGCCCGCCTCGTGGACGTACACCCGGTTGGTGGCGCAGCCGGCGAGTCCCTCGGTGCCCAGGTCGTTGCCGGCCAGCCACACCCGGCGGCCGGTCGCGCGGGCGGTGTGCGCGGCCGCGGTGCGCAGGGCGGGGGCCGGGCGGGCGTCGCAGAACCCGGTGACCTGTGCGGAGACCGGGACGTCGGCGAGGAAGGGGCCGAGCGCATGGAAGCAGCGGCCGAGCCCGCGGATGTCCAGCGGGAGGACGGCGCGGGCCAGCAGGGCCAGTTCCGCCGGGTAGACGAAGGACCCTGCGAAGGCGATGCCGCAGTCCTCCAGCATCGCGTGGGTCTCCTCGTACGACCGGCTCAGCGGGATGCCGAGGAGCTCCGGCAGGCCGGCCGGGGCCGTCGGGGAGGCGTACGCGGGCAGGCCGGTCTTGACGACCGGGGTGCCCATCGCGGCGGCGACCAGGGCGGCCGCGGTGGCGGTGTCGAAGGTGCGCGGGCCGCCGCCGGTGCCGGTGATGTCGACCGCGCCGTCGAAGGCGCCCGGAGCGCCTGCCGCACCGCCCGGGCGGCGTTCGGCGAGCGAGTCGAGCAGCGCGGTCAGCGTGGTGCGGCCGGGCATCGTGGTGGACAGCGAGGCGAGCAGGGCGACGGCCTCGCCCCGGCGCAGCCCGCGCTCGGGGTGGGTGCCGTGCTCGGGGCGTGCCCCGCGCTCGTGCAGCGCGTCCCAGAACGAGCGCCAGGCGGGCAGGTCGACCGGCCGGTCCTGCCCGATGAGGGCGGCGACGGCTTCGTGCATGGTTACGCGGCCTCCACCTGCGGGCGGGACGCGTCCGTGATGAACTCGTCGATGGCCGCCACCGAGCGGAAGGCCTCCGGGTCGAGGACGAACTCGTCGGTGTCGATGTGGTGGACGTCCTCCAGCCACGCGATCACCTTGAGCAGGCCGAGGCTGTCGACGACGCCTGCCGCGAGGAAGTCGAAGTCCGCGTCCAGCTCGCCGGCGGGGAGGTCGGGCAGGAACTCGCGGACCATGAACTCCTTGATCGCCTGGATGCGTGGCATGTCGGTTCTCCTCGGTGAAGTACGACCCGGCCGCCGCGGGCCCGCGTGCTCGGGCGGCCTCTCGTCCCGATCGTGGTTCCGGCGGCTGGAGGATCGTCGGAATCCCGCTGGCGGCCGGTGCGCCGCCGGCGGCCCGTGCGCGGGCCGGCTCAGGCGGTGACGCGGACGGAGAGCACCCGGTTGACGAGCTCGAGGTACTTGCGGGGGGTCTCCGCCTCGTCCATGGCCTCCTCGTCGAGGGTGATCCCGTACCGGCGCTCGATGAGGCCGGTGGCCTGCAGGAGCGCCAGCGAGTCGTAGCCGAGGTCGATGAAGAGGGTGTCGAGGACGTCGTCGCCGTCCATGTCCACGCCCTCCTCCGTGCCGGCGCAGTCGTTCAGCAGGCGGGTCAGGTCGGTCAGCTCCAGGTGCCGCATGGGGTCTCCTCTTGGCGGTTCGGGGTGGGACGGGCGGGGTGCCGCGCGCGGCGGCGTCAGGCGGCGCGGACCACGGCGGCGGCGTTGAAGCCGCCCCGGCCGCGGGCCAGCACCAGGGCGGTGCGCAGGTCGCCACCGGTCCGCGGGGCGCCGGTGACCAGGTCGAGCGGACAGTCGTCGGCGGGCCGCACGGTGCCGGTGGTCGGCGGGATCACCTGGTCGCGCAGGCTGAAGAGGGCGGCCGCGAGGTCGAGGGAGGCCCCGCCGGAGAGCAGGCGTCCGGTCATCGACTTGGGGGCGGTGACCGCGACCCCGCGCGGGCCGAACAGGGCGGTGATGGCCTCGGCCTCGGCGCGGTCCGCCGCGCGTTCGCCGGCGGCGTCGGCGAAGACGACGTCGACGTCGGCGGCTTCCAGGCCCGCGTCGGCGAGCGCGAGGCGGGCCGCATCGGCGAGCCGGGGCGTGTCCGGGCCGTCGAAGGTGGCCGCGTACCCGGCGAAGGAGCCGTGGATACGGGCGCCGCGGGCGCGGGCCGTCCCGGCGTCCTCCAGGACGAGCAGGGCGCCGCCCTCGCCGACGACGTGGCCGGTGGCATCGGCGTCGAAGGGCAGGTAGGCGCGGGCCGGGTCCGGGACCTGGCTCATCCGGCCCTCGGCCAGGTGCGCGGCCCAGCCCCACGGGCACAGCGAGGCGTCGACGGCGCCGGTCACCATCAAGGTGGCGCCCTTGCGGAGCTGGCGCCGGGCCTGGGCGACGGCGTCCAGGCCGCCCGCGCCCTCGGTGACGATGACGCCGCTGGGGCCGCGCAGCCCGTGGCGGATGGAGATCTGGCCGGAGTTGACGGCGTAGAACCAGGCGAAGGACTGGTACGCGCTGACGTACTGGCCGCCCTTGCTCCACAGGGCCTCCAGCTCGCGCTGGCCGAACTCGTACCCGCCGGCGGAGGAGGCGGTGACCACGCCCGCGGCGTACTCGGGCAGCTGGGCGGGGTCGGCGCCCGCGTCGTCGAGGGCCTCCTTGGCGGCGGCGAGCGAGAGCCGGGTGACGCGGTCGGTCTGCGGCAGCAGCCGGCTGGGAACGTGGTCGGCGTCGACGAAGCCGGGGATCTCGCCGGCGAGGCGTACGGGGTAGCCGCTCGCGTCGAACCGGGTCACCGGCCCGATGCCGCTCTTGCCCTGCAGGACGGCGTCCCACCAGGCCTCTGCGCCCAGCCCGTTGGGGGCGGTGACGCCGACACCGGTGAACACGGCGTCGGCGCCGCGCGCCGGGGCGCCGGACGGGTCGGGTGCGGCGGCGGTCATGCGGCTTCCTTCAGGCTCGGGCGGTTGAGGACCATGGCGCTCTGGAAGCCGCCGAAGCCGCTGCCGACGCTGACGACGGCGTCGGTGCGGTGCTCGCGGGCGGTGAGCGGGGTGTAGTCCAGGTCGCAGTCCGGGTCCGCCTCGTGCAGGTTGGCGGTCGGCGGCACGGTGTTGTGCACGATGGCCAGGGCGCTGGCGGCCACTTCCAGCGCGCCGATGGCGCCGAGCGAGTGCCCGATCATCGACTTGATGGAGCTGACGGGCACCTCGTAGGCGCGCCGGCCCAGGCTGCGCTTGAAGGCCGCGGTCTCGTGCTTGTCGTTCTGCTTGGTGCCCGAGCCGTGGGCGCTGACGTAGTCGATGGCGGAGGCGTCCAGCCGGGCCTCGGTCAGCGCGGCGGTGATGGCCTCGGCCATCTCCGCGCCGTCGGAGCGCAGTCCCGTCATGTGGTAGGCGTTGCTGCGGCTGGCGAAACCGGAGACCTCGGCGTAGATGCGGGCGCCGCGGCGGCGGGCCCGGCCCAGCTCTTCGAGCACCAGCACGGCGGCGCCCTCGCCGAGGACGAAGCCGTTGCGGGTGCGGTCGAAGGGGCGTGAGGCGGTCGCCGGGTCGTCGTTGCGGGTCGAGGTGGCGCGGATCGCGTCGAAGCAGGCCACGGTGATCGGTGAGATGGGCGCCTCGGTGGCTCCGGTGACCATCACGTCGGCGCTGCCCTCGCGGATCAGCTCGACGGCGTGGCCGATGGAGTCCAGCCCGGAGGTGCAGCCGGTGGAGACGAGCGAGACGGGCCCCTGCGCGCCGCTGTCCCGGGCCACTTCGGCGGCGAGCGAGCTGGGGGTGAAGTAGTCGTAGAGGTGGGCCACGGCCCGGGAGTGGTCGACGTTCCAGAGCCGGCCCAGCTCGCTGACGGCGGCGTACTCGTTGTCGAGCCCGGTGGTGCAGCCGACGGCGCTGCCGAGGCTGACGCCGGTGCGCAGCGGGTCCAGTGCGTCGGCGACGCCGCTGTCGGCGATCGCCTCGCGGGCACTGGTGAGCGCGAACAGGGCGGCGCGGTCAAGGCGGGCGGCCTCGCGCGCGTCGAAGCCGTGGTCGGCGGCGTGGAAGTCGGCCTCGGCCGCGACGCGGGACCGGAAGGAGGAGGCGTCGAACAGACTGATGGCGCGGGTCGCCGTCCGGCCGGCCGTGAGCAGCTCCCAGAACGCCTTGGTGCCCACCCCTCCCGGGGCGACGACCCCGATACCGGTGATGACTACCCGTCTCATCGACTGTCCTTCACTGTTCTCCTCCAGGCCCGGCACCGGGCGGGCTCGCACCGCACGACGGGTTCAGCACTGCGAGCCTCGCCGCTCGGCCTGGAGCCCGGCTGGAAGACCGGTCCAAGACCCGTCGAGGACGACGGGAATCAGCCACCCCAGCGGACCAGCGCCGTCCCCACGCTCATGCCGCCGCCGAAGCCCGCGAGGAGGACCAGGTCGCCGTCTGACGGGCCGCCGGGGCCGCGTACGGCGTGGTCCAGGGCCAGCGGGATGGAGGCGGCGCCGGTGTTGCCGTGGAATTCCACCGGCAGGTGGACCGTGGCGCGGGTCAGGCCGAGGGGGCCCGTCAGGGAGCGGAGCATCTCGCCGTTGGCCTGGTGCGGGACGAAGTGGGCCACTTCCCCGGGGGCGACGCCGAAGGTGCGCAGGATCTCCTCGACCGCGCCGGGCAGTTCGCGTACGACGAAGTCGCGCACGTCGCGCCCGCGCATCGCGAAGTAGTGCTCGCCGCGGGCCACGGTCTTCAGGGCGGCGGGCTTGCGGCTGCCGCCGGCGCCGACGCCGATCAGGGCGTGCAGGCTGCCGTCGGTGCGCAGGCCGGTGCCGATCAGGCCGTACCCCTCGCGTACGGGGCCGAGGACCACGGCGCCCGCGCCGTCGCCGAACAGGGGGGCCGTCCTGCGGTCGGCGGGGTCGACGATGCGGGAGTAGACGTCGGTGCCGACGACCAGCACGGGGCGGCGCCGGCCGTCCGCCTCGGGGGCGGCGAGGAGCCGTGCGCCGGTGTGCAGGGCCGCGGCGAAGCCGCTGCACACGGCGTTCACGTCGAAGGCGGCGGCCTGGTCGGCGCCGATCCGGTGCTGTACGAGGGCGGCGGTGGCCGGCTGGGTGTGGTCGGGCGTCGAGGTGGCGACGACGATCCAGGCGAGGTCCCGCGGGTCGGTGCCGGAGTCCTGCAGGGCCCGCAGGGCGGCCTCGGCCGCCAGGTCGGAGGCGGCCTCGTGCGGGGCCGCGTACCGCCGCTCCCTGATCCCCGTCTTGCGCTCGATCCACGCGGGGGTCACCCCGACGCGGGCGGCGATCGTCTCGTTGGGCACGATCCGCTCGGGCAGGTACGAGCCGGTGCCGAGGATGCCGATGGATCCCAGGCCGGGCGAGTGGACGCTCACGCGGCCACCGCCGAGGGCCGCACCAGCGCGTCGGTGACGGCGGCCGCGACCTCCTCGAGGCGGTCGCTGAGGTAGAAGTGGCCGCCCGGCAGCACCCACAGCTCGAACGCGGCGTCCGTGTGGGCGCGCCAGGCGTCCACCTTGCCGACCTCGGCCATGGGGTCGGCGTCTCCGGTCAGCGCGGTCAGGGCGGTGCGCAGCGGCGGCCCGGGCCGGAAGCGGTACTCGCGCACCGCCCGGTAGTCGGTGCGCAGGGGCGGCAGCAGCATGCGCCGCACCTCCGGGTCGTCGAGCAGTCCGTCGTCCGTCGCGTTCAGGGCGCGCAGTTCGCGCACGACTTCCTCGTCGGTGCGGGGGAACCACGCCTCGTAGCTGTCCTGGCACGGGGCCGGCCGGCCGGAGACGAACAGGTGGGCGGGGCCCTGCCCGGCCGCTTCCGTCCGGCGGGCCACCTCGAAGGACAGCATCGCCCCCATGCTGTGCCCGAACAGCGCGTACGGGCGGCCGTCGTCGAGCCGCAGGAGCTCGGCGGCGATCCGGTCGGCGAGCCGCTCCAGCGAGGTCTCGCCCGGTTCGGAGCGGCGGTCCTGGCGGCCGGGGTACTGGACCCCGTAGACGTCCACGGCGGGTGAGAGCACGGTGGCCAGGGGGTGGAAGTAGCTTGCGGAGCCGCCCGCGTGCGGCAGGGCGAACAGCCGGACGGGCGCCTGCGGGGCGGGCCGGTAGTTCCTGAACCAGGGACTTCCGTCGGTCGTTCGCGTCATCGGATCTCCTCATTCCCGGACAGAGCTCGATACCCAGCCTGCGGGTGGCGCCGCCGCGTCCGGATCCCCTGGAACCCCCCTGGCCGCGGCGCCGCCCAGGCCTAGGGGAACGTCTGGGGTGCCGGGTCCGGGGAGCCGGTTCCTACGTTTGGCTGAGGCGCTCCTCGACTTCAAGGGACATCACGTGGACGAGATCATCAGTGCTCTGCTCTCGGAGGACGCGGCCCCGGGTGACTTCCAGCACCTGCGGCTGCCGGAGAGCTACCGCGGCAATGTGGTCCGCAAGGAAGACATCGGCATGTTCGAAGGCATGGCGACCGCGGACAAGGACCCCCGCAAGTCGCTGCACCTGCAGGACGTGCCCACCCCCGAGCCGGGCCCCGGCGAGGCGCTGATCGCCGTCATGGCGAGCGCCGTCAACTACAACACCGTCTGGTCCTCGATCTTCGAGCCGCTGGCGACCTTCGGGTTCCTGGAGCGCTACGGCCGGCTCAGCGAACTGACCAGGCGCCACGACCTCCCGTACCACGTGCTGGGTTCCGACCTGTGCGGCGTGGTGCTGCGCACCGGCCCCGGCGTGAACCGCTGGCAGCCCGGCGACCGGGTCGTGGCCCACTGCCTGTCCGTGGAGCTGGAGTCCGCCGAGGGCCACAACGACACGATGCTCGACCCGGAGCAGCGCATCTGGGGCTTCGAGACCAACTTCGGCGGCCTGGCGGAGCTGGCGCTGGTGAAGTCGAACCAGCTGATGCCCAAGCCCGAGCACCTGACGTGGGAGGAGGCCGCCTCCCCCGGCCTGGTCAACTCCACCGCCTACCGCCAGCTGGTCTCCCGCAACGGCGCCGGCATGAAGCAGGGCGACAACGTCCTGATCTGGGGAGCCAGCGGCGGCCTCGGCTCCTACGCCACCCAGCTGGCCCTGGCCGGCGGCGCCAACCCGGTGTGCGTGGTGTCCAGTCCGCAGAAGGCCGAGATCTGCCGTCGGATGGGCGCGACCGCGATCATCGACCGCAGCGCCGAGGGCTACAGGTTCTGGAAGGACGAGGACACCCAGGACCCGAGGGAGTGGAAGCGCTTCGGCAAGCGCATCCGCGAGCTGACCGGCGGCGAGGACGTGGACATCGTCTTCGAGCACCCGGGCCGCGAGACCTTCGGCGCCTCGGTGTACGTGGCCCGCAAGGGCGGCACGATCGTCACCTGCGCCTCGACCTCCGGGTACCGGCACGAGTTCGACAACCGCTACCTGTGGATGTCGCTGAAGCGGATCGTCGGCTCGCACTTCGCGAACTACCGCGAGGCCTGGGAGGCCAACCGGCTGATCGCCAAGGGCAAGATCCACCCCACCCTGTCGAAGGTCCACCGCCTGGAGGACACCGGCCAGGCCGCGTACGAGGTCCACCAGAACCTGCACCACGGGAAGGTCGGCGTCCTCGCGCTGGCCCCGGCCGAGGGCCTGGGCGTACGGAACCACGAGCTGCGCGCCACGCACCTCGAGGCCATCAACCGGTTCCGTACCGACGGCGGCGCCGAGAGCCGGGAGGCCGGACAGTGACCGCCGCGCAGCGCACCCCGATCACCGGGATCGTCGGACTGGGCACGGTCGGCGAGGCCTTGCTGCGCCTGGCCCACGAGGCCGGGCACGAGGTCATCGCGGTCGACACCGCCCTGGATGCGCTGGACCGCACCGCCCGGCGGCTCAAGGCCGCCGACGCCGCGCGTGCGGAGGGGGCGGACGGGGCCGAGGGGTCCGGGCGTGCGGACGGGGCCGCGCGGCCCGCCGTCACCCTGACCACGGACCCGGCCGCGCTGGCCCGGGCGGAGCTGGTGATCGAGGCCGTCGGCGAGGACGAGGCCGTCAAGCGGGCCGTCCTGCGCGACGTCGTCGCCCGGTGCGCGCCCGGCGTGCCCGTACTGACCACCACCACGACCCTGTCCGTGCCCCGGCTGGCCATCGCCTCGGGCAGTCCCGGATCGGTCGCGGGCCTGCGGTTCTTCACTCCGCCCGCCGCCGGCGGGCCCGCCTTGCCCGTCCACTCCCCGCTGGCCTCGGCCGCCACCGCGGCGGCGCTGGACACCCTGGTGGCGGAGCTCGGCCTGCGGCCGGCCGCCGTCGCCGCCCCGTCGGCCGCGGACGCCGACGACCTGGTGCTGGCCTACCTCAACCGCGCCGCGATCCTGTGCGACGAGGGCTACGCGAGCGCCCGGGACATCGACACCGCGATGCGGCTGGGCTGCGGTCTTCCGCTGGGCCCGCTCGAGACGCTCGACCTCATGGGCATCGACTCGGTCCACGCGGCGCTCCTCGCCCGCTGGCGGCGCACCGGGGACTGCGCGTTCGAACCGTCGCCGCTGCTCAGCCGGATGGTCACGGCCGGCCGTCTGGGCCGCAAGAGCGGCGAGGGCTTCGCCGCCTACGACGAACTGGGCGCCGTGGTGACCCCTGCGGCCGGCGGCCCCGGCGCGGGCACGGCCCGGCCGGTCACCCGCGTCGGCGTGGTCGGCTCGGGCGCCATGGCCCGCGGCATCGCGGAGGTCCTGGCGGTCGGCGGCCGGCACACCGTGCTCGTGGCGCGCGGCGCGGAGCAGGCCGAGCGGGCCCTGACGGCGGTCGGCGACTCGCTGACCCGCCGGGTGCGCAGGGGCCGGATCGCTCCCGCGGAGCGGGAGGCGGCGCTGGGCCGGCTGGAGACCTCCCACGACCTCGCGGCGCTCGGCGGGTGCGACCTGGTCGTGGAGGCGATCGTCGAGGACCTCGACGCGAAGCGGGCCCTGTTCGGCCGCCTCGGGGAGGTCTGCGCACCGGGCACGGTCCTGGCCACCACCACCTCGAGCCTGTCCGTCGCGGCGTGCGCCGAGGCCTCGGGCCGCCCGGCCGACGTGATCGGCCTGCACTTCTTCAACCCGGCCCCGGTGATGCGGCTGGTGGAGCTGGCGCACACCCCCGACTCCCACGAGGACGCGCTGGCGACCGCGCGGGCCCTGTGCCGCGACCTGGGCAAGACGGCCGTGGAGTGCCCGGACCGGACCGGCTTCATCGTCAACCGGCTGCTGTTCCCGTACCTCGGTGACGCACTGGACCTGCTCGAGCGGGCCGGCACGGACATCGCCGCGACGGACGCGGCGCTCGAGCAGGGGTACGGCTACCCCATGGGGCCGTTCGCCCTGCTGGACACGATCGGGCTGGACGTCTCCCTCGCCATCCAGGAACGGCTCTACGACAGCTTCGGCCTCCCGGAGCTGGTGCCGTCGCAGTCCCTGTCCGAGCTGGTCGCGGCGGGCGCGCTCGGCCGCAAGAACCAGCGCGGCTTCCGCACCGGCGAACGCCGCGGCTGAACGGCGGTCCGCCGCCGTGGCCGCTGCGAGGCGGCCCCGGCGGTCAGCGCAGGTGCCCTCACATGGCGTCAGTCCGAGCAGTACACGTTGGCCACGAGGGGCTGGGGGACTCGCGTCAGGTGGTGCAGGTTTCTGCCCCTGCGCCGACGGGCGTGCGGCCACCGCGCCGTGTCGGGACGGGCGGCGGGCCCGGGCCGACCAGGGGGGCGAGGTCGGTGCGGGAGCGGACGTGGAGTTTGCGGTAGATCTTCGTCAGGTGCTGCTCGACCGTGCTCGCGGTCACGAACAGGCGGGCGGCGATGACCTGGTTGGTGCAGCCCTGGGCGGCCAGGAGGGCCACCCGCCGTTCCGCCCGGCTCAGCCGGGCGACGGGGTCCTGGTGGCGGGCCGCCGGGGTGCTCCAGTCCAGGGCCTCGCACGGCCCGATGCCCCAGCGGGCCATCAGGTCCCGGCAGGCGTGCAGGTCGCCGAGGGCGGCCACCGGCTGCTCGGCGGCGAGCCGGAACCGGCCGCGGGCGAGCAGGTAGTGGGGGGCGACGCGGGTGCGGAACATCGCCTCGGGTACGGGCACGCGCAGCAGCCGGGCCGCCTCCTCGTGCTCGCCGAGCCCGGTCGCGGCCAGCACCGCCGCGGCCAGCGGCATCCCGACGGCGATCCCCCAGGCCTCGGGCGCCAGCAGGCCCAGCGCGCGCTGCGCCTCGGCGGCCGCCTCCGCGTGCCGGCCCAGGCGGCCGTGCACCAGGGCGGCGGCAGCCGCGGACACCGCGCGGCGGGCCGGGGTGTCCAGGGCTCCCGGGGTGGTCCGCGTCTCGCGCAGCAGGGCGTGCCAGTGCTCGGCCCGGTCGCTCTCGCCGACGTACAGCAGGGCGCACAGGGCCGCCGTCACACCGGGAGCCGGGTGCTGGCGCGACACGAGGGCCGCGGCGGCCCGTTCCACGGCGGCCGTACGGTCGGCTTCGTCGGCCGGGCCGTTCGCCCGGCCGTGCTCCGGGCCGTTCACCGGGCCGCCCGCCGGGTCGTGCCGCGGGCCGTCCGCCCGGCCCAGTTCCGGATAGACGTACGCCGCCCCGGCGCGCAGGTGCCGGGCCCGCTCTCCCCCGCCCGGCCCGCCCTCGGCGTCGAGGGTGTCGAGGGCGCGGGCCGCGGCGTCCGGCCGGCCGTGCCACAGCAGCAGCCCGAGCGGGCCGGCGGCCCGGTCCGCCGCGAACCGTCCCTCGTCCAGGGCCTGTTCGAGGGCCGGGAGGTGGCGGGTCACCGCGGCGGGGTCGCTCTCCCATTCGGCGCCGGCCAGCGCGTCGAGCAGCGCCGCCCGGCGTTCGGGGTCGGGGCAGCGGCGGTGCGCGGCGTCGAGGAAGCCCGCCGCCGCCTTGGGCCGGGCGGCCCGCAGGGCCTGCTCGGCCGCCTCGGCCAGGACGTCGACGGCCCACGGCTCCGCGGCCGCCGGGCCCGGCCCGTCGGCGGCGACCAGGTGCCGGGCGACGGTCTCGGCCCCGGCGCCGTCGGCGCGCAGCAGCGCGACGGCCTCGGCGTGCAGCCTGGCGCTCTCGTGGGGCGGGAGCTCCTCCAGAACGGCGGCCCGCGCCGCCTCGTGGCGGAACCGTCCCGAGTCCAGGAGTCCGGTGTCGGTGAGGACGTCCATCAGCGGTCCCACGGCCCGTTCGTGGACGCCGAGCAGCCGGGCGAGGGCGGTGAGGGTGGCGGAGGGACCGAGTACGGCGAGCGCCCGGGCGGCGTCCCGGGTGCCGCCGGGGCGCAGGCAGCCGGTGACGGCCCGTTTGAAGGCGGCGGCGGCCACCGGGCGCAGGGAGCGCAGCGGTCCGCACTGCAACCGGTCCTCGGCGAGGGCGTGCAGCAGCCGGGGGTTCCCGCCGCTGGCCCGGTGCCAGGCGGGGGCGAGCCGCCGGGCCTCGGCCGCGTCCAGGGCCCCGCCGTCCGGGGCGCGCAGGAACGCGGCGACGCCGTCCTCGTCGAGGGTGGTGAGGGCGACGGCCAGGCACCGGGGGTGGCGGGCGAGTTCGGCGACCGGCAGCGCGGCGGCCGGCCGGTGGGGTGGCTGATCGGTGGAGCCCGCGCCGAGCAGCATGATGCGCGCGGCTCCGATGCGGCCGCACAGGTACAGCAGGCAGCGCGCGGAGAGTTCGTCGGTGTACTCGATGTCGTCGACGGCGACGACGACCGGGCCGGTGGCGGCCAGCTCCGTCAGGACGTCCCGTACGACCGGCAGGGCGGCGGCCGGTTCGGGCTCGGGATCGGGTCCGGCGAATCCGGGTACGGCGCTGAGCAGCTGTCCGGCGACACCGAGCGGGATGCCCTGTTCCGCCGGGGAGGCGGACGCGTGCAGGACGAAGGCCCCGGCGTCCGCCGCCTCGGCGGTGAAGGCCCGCACCAGCGCGGTCTTGCCGGTGCCGGGACTGCCGGTGACCAGGGCGGCCCGGCCCTCGCCGCGCCGGGTCACCGCGAGCAGCTCCCGGAGCCCGGCGAGTTCCCGGTCCCGCCGCACCAGTTCCTGCGGCCTTGGTGTCATCGGCTCTCCCCCCGTGCGGTGCCGCTCTGGGCAGTGTGCCGGGGCCGGGGGAAAAGCCGCTGGTGGGTGGCCTGAGGCTCGCTCGAGCCCCGGCCGGGAAGGCGCGGAGCCGCGGAGCCGGGGGGGCACGGAACCGGACGGGGGGGGTCCGGGGGTCAGCGGTGCGGGCGCTTCTTCAGGGCCCGGGCCCGCGTGCGGATGCGCTGCTTGTCCTCGGAGCGGGCGCGGGCGTCCTGGCGCAGTTCCAGCATGCGCTGTTCGCGCCGGAGCTTCTCCCAGTTGCCGAGCCGGTCCGCGTCCAGGGAGCCGGTGACGACCGCGCCGCGGACGGCGCAGCCCGGCTCGTCCTGGTGGCGGCAGTCGCGGAACTGGCAGTCCCCGGTGAGGGACTCGACGTCCGCGAAGGCCTTGTCGATGCCCTCCTCGGCGTCCCACACGGCCAGCGCCCGCATGCCGGGGGTGTCGATGAGCAGGCCGCCGCCGGGCAGCGGCACGAGCTCGCGGTGGGTGGTGGTGTGCCGGCCCTTGAAGTCCGAGCGGACCTCCTGGGTGGACAGCACCTCCTCGCCGCGCAGCCGGTTGGTCAGCGTGGACTTGCCGACGCCGGACAGGCCCACGAGGGCGACGGTGCGGCCCGGTTCGACGTACCGGTCCAGGGCGTCGAGGCCCTCGCCGGTACGGGAAGACACGGTGTGGACGGGGGAGCCGAGCGCGATGCGCTCGACCTCCTCGGCCGCGGCGGCCGGATCGGGGTGCAGATCGGCCTTGCTCAGTACGACGACGGGCTGGGCGCCGCTCTGCCAGGCGACGGCCAGGTAGCGCTCGATGCGGCGCAGCCGCTGTTCGCCGGTGAGGGCGGCGACCACGAAGACGGTGTCGACGTTGGTGGCGACGATCTGGGACTCGGTCCTGCGGTTCGCGGTGCCGCGGACGAAGGCCGAGCGGCGCGGCAGGACGTCGAGGATCAGGTGGGGGGCGGGGCCGCCCACCACGACCCAGTCGCCGGTGGCCAGCTGGGCCCCGCCCAGCGGCGGTTCGCCGTCCTTGAACAGCCGGGGGCCGAGCTGCGCGCGCAGCTCGCCGCCGGGCGTCAGGACGGTGGCGGCGCCGCGGTCGACCTGGCCGACGCGGCCGGGGAAACGGGTCTCCCCCGGTGTGCGGCCGCCGAGTGCGGCCAGGTGCTCGGGCCAGGCGGCGGCGAGGTCCTCCCGCCAGCCCAGCGGGGCGAGTGCGGCGAAGTCGGGTTCCGACGTCATCAGCTGTTCTCCGTGGGCTGGGGCTTGGCCTGGGCGGTCGGGGAGGGCTTGCCCTCGCAGCCGCAGCCGCCGCGCTGGACGGTGAAGCGGCGGCGCGGGGCGGGGGCGGCGTCGTGGCGGGAGGCGGCGGCGTCGTTGCCGGGGGTGTTCTGCTCGGTCATGCGTCCTGCTTCCGGGTCGGTGCGGCGTCGCCGATGCGGCTCCGCACGAAGGCGATCTGGGCTGACATGGCGTCCGCGCCGACCTCGGCGCGGGCACTGGCGTGGCCGGTGGAGCGCAGCCGCAGGTCGACGTCCGCACCGCGGGCGGCCAGCGCCCGTACGTACGACTCGATCTGGCCGACCGGACAGCGGGCGTCGCGGTCTCCGGCCAGGACCAGCAGGGGTGCGCGGACCGCGTCGGCGTACGTGTGCGGGGAGGCGGCGGCGTAGCGCTCGGGCACCTCGTCGGGGGTGCCGCCGAACATGGCGCGGTCCACCCAGCGCAGGCTGTGCAGCTGCTCGCGGTAGGCGGCCGGGTAGTCGCCGACGGCGCCTTCGGCGAGCCCGCAGGCCCACAGGCCGGGCTGGGTGCCGAGGCCGAGCAGGGTCAGGTAGCCGCCCCAGGAACTGCCCGCGAGCACGCAGCGGCCGGGGTCGGCGACGCCGGATGCGACCAGGTGGGCGCGGACGGCGGCCACGTCGGAGAGTTCGGTGTGTCCGACGTCCTCGCGGTGGGCGAACTGCCAGGCCGTGCCGTTCTCGGCGGAGCCCCGGTAGTTGACGCGGGCCACCGCGTAGCCGGCGTCGTTCCAGGCGGCGGCAGGGCCGTTGTACTCGTCGCCGTCGGCGGTGTGCGGGCCGCCGTGCAGCAGGAAGACCGTCGGGTAGGGGGCCCGGCCGGCGGCCGGCACGCTGAGGAAGACCGGGACCGTCAGCTCGTCGTGCGGCACGGGGACTTCGGTGACCGGGGCGGCCGGGACGACCGGTCCGGGCACGGACAGCAGCTCCTTGCCGGCGAGGTCGCGCAGGACGGGCGGGGTGGACGCCGAGGAGAAGGTGTACCAGCAGTCGCCGTCGGGCCGGGCGACGGCGGTGTGCACGGTGCCGCGCGGCACGGGCAGCTGCTCCAGGTGCCCGTCGGCGAGCCGGTAGCGGTAGAGCTCGCTGCGCCCGTGCGTGCGGTGGTGGAGCAGCAGTGCGGTGCCGTCGGGTACGAACCGGGCGCGTACGTCGCCGGGCAGGCCGGTGTCGATCTCCCGGACCTCTGCGGTGACCGGGTCCCACAGCAGGGGGGCGGGGCGGCCGCCGCGGGTGTGCGTGGCCAGCACGAGCCGGCCGCCGGGCAGGAAGGGGGAGCCGTAGGGCACGACGTGCAGCCCGCCGTGCGGCCAGTCGCTCAACTCCCCCACCAGCGCGCCGTCCTGGTCGAGGACGCGCAGCGAGGGCCGCTGCGGATCGCCGTACTCGGCGTGCAGCACCAGCACGTACGCCTCGTCGTCGCTGAGGCCGCCGAGGAAGAGCGGGGTGTCCGCGCAGTGGAGGGGTTCGGCCCGGTCCGCGCCGGCCCGGAGCAGGTGGATGCCCGTACGGCCGTCGGCCGCGGTGATTCCGGCGACGGCGAGGCCCGAGGCGCCGACGGCGAGGCCCTCGGGGGTGCCGGGCGGGACGCCGGGCAGGGCGGGGACTGCGGGGCCGCCGCGCAGCGGGGCCCGCATCCAGGTGCCGTGCTCGGTGCCGTCCGCGTCGTGGTACCACCACAGCCAGCGTCCGGCCGGGTCGAGCAGGCCCAGTTCGACCCCGTGCGGGGCGTCCGTGAGCTGGCGGATCCCGCCGCCGGCCCGGTCCCAGAGGTAGAACTGCGCGGTGCCCGTGGCGTTGCCCCGCAGCGCGCAGACCTCGGGCCGCAGCCGGCCCCAGAAGGGGAGCTCGACGGCGGGCGCGGTGCACCGGTCCACCGGTCTCGACTCCGGCTCGAGCGCAGCGGTATATACAGTCACCAGGCCATTATGCAGACGACCAACAGGCCTAGGAAGAGCGAATATCCAATTCGAGCCACAGGGCGGCGGGATGACATTCCCGAGGCACCGTACCTGCGCTTCGCGCATTCCTTTTCCTTTTCTTCGGACAGGAGTTGAGGACCGGGCGAAGGAGACCATCGATGCAGGTCACCGGAGCTCAATGGCCTGAGCAGCAGGCTCGACCCCTACCGATTGAAGACGCAGACCGCGATTCTCGGCAGCGAGCCGGAATCCATCGGGAAATCGGCCGAAGGGCGGCGCAGAGCCACTCCCCCGAGCCGCCCGGCCGAATTTCTCCGCATTCGAAGAGGCTGATGCAAGGAGACCTCATATGCCCTCCGCAGTTCTTCCCGGCCCGCTGACCCGCACGGACATCGGGGAGGCGATCCGCAAGCAGGGCTGGGTCTTCGCCCCGGGAGCCGGCTTCGACACCGGCCCCGGGGCGCAGGCGTTCCGGCAGCTGAGCCAGGCCTACGAGGACCTCGAGCCGGACGCGTACCTGGCCGACGGCGGGGCGTACCGCTTCCGCCGGCACGTCCGCTACACCCACCGGACGGCCTCCCAGGGCATGCTGCGCGCGCACCCGCCGGGCCCCTACTACCAGAGCGCCGAGGTGAACCCCTTCGCGGGCGGCTCGCCGCGCTGGTTCGCGCCCGTCACCGGAGCGGTGCGGGTCAACCCGTTCCTGCACCGGCTGCTGCTGCACGGCGTCGACGTGTTCTCCGAACTGGCCGGCGCGGAGCCCGGGCGGACCCTGGACTGGGAGGTGGACGTGCACCTGGTGCGCATCCGGGCCAGGGCCCAGGAGGAGGGGCTGCCGTCCCCCGAGGGCGTGCACCGGGACGGCTTCGACTACATCTCCCTGCACCTGATCGGCCGCGCCGGGGTGACCGGCGGCCGCAGCATCGTCTGCGACCCGCAGCAGCGCCCGCTGGCCCGCCCGCTGCTGGCGGCGCCGCTGGACTCGCTGTACGCGGACGACCGCCGCATCCTGCACGGCACCGAGCCGGTGCGCCTGGACCCGGCGGCCGGCCGCACCCACGGCTACCGCGACATGCTGCTCACCAGCTACCGCCGCATCGGCTGACCGGTCCCCCGGCGCTGCCCCCCGCGCTCGGGGGGCAGCGGACCGCCCGGGCGCCGCGGCGCGCTCAGGGCCGCGGATCCCCCCAGGAGAATCCGGCGAACGCCGGGCGGGCGGCGGGGGTCTGCGGCGCCGGGGCCTGCGGGGCGAGCGAGGAGACCCGGGCCCGCGGGCCGGCCGCGGCGAGCCGCCGTGCGGCGTGGGCGGCCCCTTCGGCCAGGGACCGGGCCGTGTCCGGTTCGTAGAGGGCGCGGTCGTACTGCAGGAGCAGGGTCAAGCCGTCCGCCGACCGCGCGAACTGGAACGAGAGGTCGAACAGGCCCTCGTCCAGCGGGATCGGACCGCCCGTCAGCCGCAGCGCGCCCGGCCCGGTGTCGATCTCGTCCCAGAGGGTCACCCACACGTCGAAGAGCGGATTGCGTCCGGGCACGCGCGGCGGGTCCAGGGCGCGCACCAGCTCGCCGAAGGGCACCCCGCCGTGGTCCATCGCGCCGACCGCCTGGGCGGCGAGGTCCGCGATCAGCTCCGCGCAGGGCAGCTCCCCGTGGACGGCGGTCCGCAGGACCACGGTGTTGACGTGGCAGCCCACGGCCGCGTCGGCCGGACCGAGGGCCGTGCGGCGGCTGACGGCGGTGCCGAGGGTGAGGTCGCAGGCGCCGGTCGCCCCGTGCAGGCCGGCGGCCACGGCGGCGGCCAGCACGCCGAACAGGCCGGTGCGGTGGCCGCGCGCGAGCCGTTCCAGCGCGCCGAGCTCCTGCGCGTCGAGGCGGACGGTGGTGACGGCGGTGCCGCGGCCGGCCGGGCCGGTGCGGGGATGGTCCACGGGCAGCGGGAGGGGGGCGGGCGCCGGGGTCAACCGCTGCCGCCAGTAGGACAGTTGCGTCTCGTACGACAGCTCGTGCGGGCCGGGCAGGGCCAGATCGGGGGCGGCTTCGGCCTGCTGCCCGCCGGCCCCGGCCAGCGCGCGGGCGATGACCTGGAGGGAGGTCTGGTCGGCGACGATGTGGTGCAGGACGACCAGCAGCCGGTCGCGGCCGCCGGGGAGGCGCAGCAGGGCCGCCCGCACCAGCGGCCCGGCCGCCAGGTCGAAGGGCCGGTGGGCCCACTCCCGTACGAGGGCCTCGCGCGCGGCCTCGTCGGGCAGGTCGAGGACCTCCAGGCGGGCGGGCGCGGGCGCGGGGCCGGGCACCGGTTGCCCGTGCTCCTCGCGGAAGACGGTGCGCAGCTGCGGCTGGAGTTCCTGGAGCCGGGCGAAGGCGGCGCGCAGGGCCGCGGGATCGGCTGCGCCGTGGCAGTCCAGCAGCATCGGCACGTGGTAGGCGGCGGTGCCCGCCGTCCCCGCGCCCCGGGTGCGGTCCTCCAGCCAGAGCCAGCGCTGGACCGCGGAGGCCCGCCCTTGCCCCCCGACGGCCGGGGCACCGGTGGCCGGTGCCCCGGCAGAGGCGGTGCCGGCGCGGGGAGCGAGGCGCGCCGCGAGGGCGGCGACGCTCGGGCAGTCGAACACGTCGACCAGCCGCACCGGCGCGGACAGCCGCCGGGCGGCCGCCGCGGCCAGGGAGGCGGCCGCGAGGCTGGTCCCGCCGAGGAGGAAGAAGTCGCCGTCGTCCGCGACGGGCCGGCCGAGCGCCTCGGCGAACAGGCCGCGCAGCACGCTCCGTACGGCGTCGTCCGCCTCGCCTCCTGACGGCCCGGGCTCCCCCGACGGGGTGTCCGCTCCGGACGGCGCGGACGGGGTGTCCGGCAGGGGGCGGGCGGCCAAGTCGCGGCGGTCGATCTTCCCGTTGGGGGTGCTGGGCATCCGCTCCACGGGGATCACCGCCGCCGGGACCATGTAGTACGGCAGCCGCTGCGACAGCCGGGCCCGCCAGTCGCCGGGCAACGGGCCGTCGGTGACGACGTATCCGGCGAGCAGCGGCTGCGCCGTCCCGTCGGGCACGACCACGGCGGCCGCCGCGATGCCCGGCAGCGCGGCGAGCGCCGCCTCCACCTCGCCGGGCTCGATGCGGAAGCCGCGGATCTTCACCTGCCGGTCGGCGCGCCCGCGGAAGTCGAGGGTGCCGTCCGGGCGGTGGCGGGCCAGGTCCCCGGTCCGGTAGAGCCGGGCCCCGGGACGGGGGTCGTCGGGGTCGGGTACGAACCGTGCCGCGCCCTCGTCGGGGCGGCCCAGGTAGCCGCGGCCCACGCCGGTGCCGCCGATCCACAGTTCGCCCTCCACGCCCGGGCCGACCTGCGCCCCGGAGGCGTCGCGCACCGAGTAGCGCAGGTTGGCCATGGGGCGGCCGATGGTGGGCGGCTCGTCCGGGAGGCCCGGCGGGCACCGGTGCCAGGACTGGAAGACGGTCGCCTCGGTGGGCCCGTAGACGTAGATCAGGTCCCGGCCCGGGGCCCAGCGGTCCACCAGCGCCCGGCTGAAGGACTCGCCGCCGGTCACGACCGTCCTCACGTCCGGGAAGGCGGCCGGGTCCAGCAGGGCCAGCAGCGCGGCGAGCAGGAAGACGGTGTCGGCGCGGCGTTCGCGCACGAGCGCGGCCAGGGCCTCGGCGGAGGCGACGGGCTCGTCGAAGACGACGACGGCCGCGCCGGCCCACAGCGGCGCGAGGATCTCCCACACCGAGACGTCGAAGGCGGGGCTCGCGAACTGCAGCACGCGCCGGTCCGGGCCGAGGCCGAAGGGGACGGCGGTGGCCTCCAGCAGGTTGACCAGGGACCGCTGCTCGATGGCCACGCCCTTGGGGCGGCCGGTGGAGCCCGAGGTGTGGATGACGTACGCGAGGTCGTCCGGGCCCGGGGCCGGCCCGCCGACCGGCGGGACGGCCTCCCCGGCGGCGGGCGACGCGGCCGCGGCGTCGAGGGCGTCGCGCGCGTCGAGGTCCACGGTGAGCACGCCCGGGCCGGGGAACAGCCCGGCCAGTGCGGCGGTGGTCAGGGTGAGCGGCGCGGGGGCGCTGTCGACCAGCTGGGCGAGCCGCTCGGCCGGGTGGTCCGGGTCCAGCGGCACGTACGCGGCGCCGGCCCGCAGCACCGCCAGGACGGCCACGACCAGCTCCGCGCAGCGGGGCAGGCAGACCCGGACCAGTACGCCGGGCCCGGCGCCGCGGGCGCGCAGCCGGACCGCCAGCTCCTCGGCACGGGTGTGCAGTTCGCCGTGGGTGAGGGCGCGGCCGCGGGCCACCACGGCGGGCCGGCCGGCGAACGGTCGGGCCCGCTCGGCGAGCAGCGCGGCCACCGGCCCGTCCGGGACGGGGGCGGCCGTGTCGTTGAGCGCGGCGAGGGTCCGCTGCCAGGCCGCCGGGCTCCCGGCGGGGGTGCCGGGGTCGCCGGGGGTGCCTGGGTCGGCGGTCACGGCAACGGCCTCGGCGTCGGCGGGTACGGCGCGAGGGCCGGGAGCCGGGGTCACGGCCGCTCCCTCCAGGGCGTGTCGGGGTGGGAGACCAGCGCGGCCAGGGCCTGCCGGGTGCGCTCCACGAGCCCCCGGGCGGTCGCGTCGTCGAAGAGCTCCCCCTTGTAGGTGAGGACACCGTCCGCGTCGTCCTCCCCGGTGCGCAGCGACCAGACGAGGTCGAAGGCGGTGGCGGTGGGTCGGGTGGCGGCGATGGAGCCGTCGGGGGTGAACAGGGCGCCGGGGGCCGGGGCCGCGTCCTCCTGGGCGACGACGAGGACCTGGCTGAGCCGGGCCCGGTCCACGCCGAACTCGCCCTCGGCGAGGGCGGCCACGGCGCCCAGGTTCGCGGCGGGGCTGTCGTGGGCGGCGAGCAGGGCGTGCCCGACGGCGCGGGCCAGCTCGCGGTGGGTGCGGGCGCCCGCGAGCGGCACGCGCAGCAGGGCGGTGCCGGTGAGCGGGCCCACGACGTCCGCGAGGCCGGGCCGGGAGCGGGTGGACAGGACGGTGGCGAGCCACACCTCGTCCGGGGGCCCGTCCGTGCCGTCGCCGCCCCGGGCCAGGGCCTCGACGAGTGCGGTGAGGCCGAGGGTGAACGGGCTCAGGCCTCCGGCGCGGCCGAAGGCCCCGGCGCCGGGGGCGGGGAACGCGAAGGGCAGTTCCGTCGGCATCAGTGCGCCGCGCACCAGGCGGGGCCGGTCGTAGGGCAGCGGGAGCCGCGGCGGCTCGCCGCCGGCCAGGGCGCGGCGCCAGTCCTCGTCGCCGCCGGCGGGGGTGCGCTCCTGCTGCCAGCGGGCCACGTCGGCCAGTCGCAGCGGGGGCTCGCCGGCAGGGTCCGCGGGCCAGCGTCCGGCGGCGAAATCCTCGTAGGCGGCCGCCGTCTGGTGCACGAGCAGCTCCATGGAGCGCCCGTCGACGGCGATGTGGTGCACGGCGAGCAGCAGGACGTGCTCGTGGGCGGCCAGGCGCACCAGCCGGGCCCGCAGCAGCAGTCCGGCCGCGAGGTCGAAGGGCTCCTCCAGGTGGCGCTGGGCCAGCGCGTCGAGCGCGGCGGCCCGGTCGGCTTCGGGGAGCGCCGACAGGTCGTCCTCGGCCCAGCCGGTGCGGGGCACGGTCAGCGGCTGCCAGCGGGGGCCGGCTTCGGTGGCGACGAGCCGGGAGGAGAGGGCGTCGTGCCGGGCGGCGGTGTGCTCGACCGCCTGGCGCAGGGCGTGTGGGTCGACGCTGCGGGCGGTGGCGCGCAGCGCCTCGAACACGACGAACGCGGCGGGGGCGGCGCCGCCTTGCAGGGCCTGCCAGATCTCGGCCTGCTCGGTGCTGAGCGGTACGGGGCCGCCGGCCGGTCCGCGCACCGGGCCGTCGTGCTCGGCGACGGCGGCTGCGACGGCGGCCGGTGCGGGGCCGCAGTCGCCGATGGCCCCCGCGATCGCCGCCGGGGTGCGGGAGTCGAAGACGAGCCGGGGCGAGACGTCCCGGCCGAGGGAGATCCGCAGCCGGGCGGCCACGGCGACGGCGTCCAGGGAGCTGCCGCCGAGGTCGAAGAAGTCCTCGTCCGGTCCGACCCGTTCGTGACCGAGCGCCTCGGCGACGGCCTGGGCGACGAGCGCGACGGGGCCCGCGGCGCAGCCCGCGAGGGGCTGCCGCGCCACCGGCTCCGGCGCCTGCGCCTGCGCCTGCCCGTCCGGTTCCGTCGTGACGTGGACCGTGGCCGGGGTCAGCCGCAGCGGCAGGGCCCGGCGCAGCAGGGTGCGCAGCGCGCCCGGGCTCACGGTGTGCCCCGGGTGCGCGGTGACGTGGGCGGTCAGGGGTCCCGGCTCGCCCGGCTCCGCGGCGCGGACCTCGGCGGAGCGCACCGACGGGTGGGCCAGCAGCAGCAGTTCGGCCTCGGCCGGGTCGAGGTGGGTGCCGGGGCGGTCCGGGTCGGGCACGAGCCGCCCGGCGCGGCCGCGCGGCACCAGCTCGCCCCGCTCCGACCAGTGGGCGCGCAGCCCGGTCGCCCCGGCGACGGTGCTCAGGTCGCCGGGGACGCCGACCGGGACGGGCCGCCCCGCCGCGTCGGTGATCCGGGCGCCGGGGTGGGCGGCGACGCTGTCGGCCAGGGCGGCCAGTTCCGCGCGCTCGGCGTCGGGCAGCGGCGTACCGGCCGGGGTGCGGCCGGGGTCGGCGGCGGCCCGCAGCAGCAGGTCGGCCCAGTGCCGCAGCAGCCGGGTGGCGCGGGCGGCGCTGAACAGCGCGCCGTCGTACTCGGCGGTGAGCTCGAGCAGCTCCGCGGAGTTGTCCAGGTGGAAGCTGAGTTCGAACTCGCTCGCGTCGTCGGCGTACCGCTCGCGTCGGACGGTCAGTCCGGGCCCGGCGTCCAGCTCGCTGCCGTCGCCGGTGCCGGCCGCGCCGCGCTCGTCGGCGGTGAACATGACCGTGAACAGGGGCGTGCGGCCGCCGTCGCGGGCGCCCGGCAGCTCGGCCACGAGCCGCTCGAAGGGGTGGGCGCGGTGGGCCATGGCCGAGGCCACCGCGGAGCGGGTGGCGACGGCGCGCTCGGCGAACCCGAGCTCCGGTGCCACCTCGCAGGTCAGCACCACCGTGTTGAGGAACGGGCCGATCACCCCCGCGTAGGCGGGGTCGTCTCGGCGGGTGACGGGGGTGCCGACGAGGATCCGCTGCTCGCCCGTGAACCGCCGGAGCAGTTCGGCCAGGGCGGTCAGCCCGGTGCCGAACATGCTGGTGCCGCAGGTGCGCGCGAGCGCCCGCACGGCCTGGCTGTCGCGTGCGGAGAGCCGCAGGCGGCTCGAGCCGCCGGGGCCCGGCGCGGCGCCGCGTGCGCCGTCGGCCGGCAGCAGCGGGAAGGGCAGCGGGCCGGCCAGCTCGGCGTGCCAGTGGGCGCGGTCCCGCTCCGCCTCGGGGCCCTGGAGGGCGGCGGCCTCCCGGGCGATGTGCGTGAGGTAGCTGCCGTCGGCGGGGCGGGGGGCGGCCGTGCCGGTGCGCAGCGCCCGCAGCCGGGCGAAGACCCGCTCGGCCAGCAGGCCGGCCGATTCGCCGTCGCAGGCGATGTGGTGGACCGTCAGCGCCAGGAGCGCGCTGGTCGGGGAGAACCGCAGCAGGAGCGCGCGCAGCGGCGGCTGCCGTTCCAGGTCGAAGGGGCGTCCGGCCTCGGCGCGCAGGGTGGCGGCGGGATCGGTGCCGGCTGCCGGCCACAGGACGGTGAGCGGCGGCCGGTCCCCGTAGACGAAGCGCTGGCGGGGTTCGCCGTCGCGGACGAAGAAGCGGGCGCGCAGGAGCTGCGCGCAGGCGGCCTCGTCGGCGAGGGCCTGGGCGACTTGGCGCTCGTCCAGCGGCCCGTCGATGCGGAAGACGTCGGTGAGGTGGTGGACGCTGTCCGCTCCGTCGTCGAGCCGGGACAGGGTCCACAGCTGCCGCTGGGCGGCGGACAGCGGGTGGTCGGCGCCCTCCTCGGCCCCGGCGGCCGTCCCCGGCCCGGCGTCGTCCGCGCCGCGGCCGCGCAGGGCCGCGCAGGCTTCGCGGACCGAGGGGCCGTCGAGGAGTTCGTCGATGCCCAGGAGCAGGCCATGGCGCTGTTCGAGGGCGGCGATGACGTCGACGGCGAGCAGGCTGTGGCCGCCGCAGGCGAAGAAGTTGTCGTCGGGGCCGATCTCGTCGACGCCGAGGATCTCCCGGAAGACGGCGCCGACGCGCTCCTCCAGGCTCTGCGGGGCCTCGGGCGAGGCGGCCGGCGCCGGTTCGGCGGCCGCAGCGGCCGCCTGTGCGCGCTCGGCCAGGTCCCGCCGGTCGATCTTCCCGTTGGTGGTGAGCGGTACCCGGTCCAGCGGCAGGACGCGGTCCGGGACCAGGGGCGCGGGCAGCACGGTGCCCGCGTACGCGTGGACGTCGGCGGGGGTCGCGGCGGCGGGGCCGGTGACGAAGGCGACGAGCGAGGGCTGGCCGCCGGCGCCGCGGCAGATCACGGCGACGGCCGCCTCGACGGCGGGCAGCGCGGCCAGGGCGGCCTCCACGTCGCCGAGTTCGACCCGGTTGCCGCGGATCTTGACCTGGTCGTCGGCCCGGCCGAGGAACTGCAGGGTGCCGTTGGGCTGCCACCAGCCCCGGTCGCCGGACCGGTAGCGCCGGCCGCCGGGCTGCTCCGGCGCGGCGGGGAAGGCCTGCGCCGTCAGCTCCGGCCGGTGCAGGTAGCCGTCGGCGAGCCCGGGGCCGGAGAAGTGCAGCTGGCCGGGGAAGCCGGGGGGCACCGGCCGGTCCGCGCCGTCGAGCACTTCGACGACCGTGTGGGACAGCGGCCAGCCGATCGGCGTGCCGGGCAGCGGGTGCGCGGGGTAGTCGAAGGCGGTGGCCCCGACGGAGTTCTCGGTGGGCCCGTACTCGTTGACGAGGCGGGTGCGCGGCAGCTGGAGCTGGTGGCGGGCGACGAGTTCGCCGGGCATCGCCTCGCCCGCGACGGTGACCACGCGCAGCGTGCCCGCGGCGGCCAGCTCGTCGAGGACGGCGGCGTAGAGGCTGGGCACGAGGGTGATGTGGGTGGCCGTGTACCGCTCGGCGAGCGCGCGCAGGTGGGCCCCGTCGAGCCGGCGCACCCCGTCGACCAGGACCAGGGCGCCGCCCGCACCGAGCACGGAGAACACGTCCGACACGGAGCTGTCGAAGGACAGCGCGGGCACCTGGAGCAGGCAGGTGTCGGGGGACAGCCGGTGGTAGTCGTGCTTCCAGGCGAGGTAGCCGTCGATCGCCGAGTGGCGGATGACGACGCCTTTGGGGCGGCCGGTCGACCCGGATGTGTAGATGACGTACGCCACGTCCTCGGGGCGCGGCGGCTCGGGCTCGTCCTCGGGCAGGGCGGCGAGCTCCGGGGTGTCCGCGGCCAGGTCGGCGGCGGACAGCAGGCGCAGCCCCGTGCGCCCGGCCAGGGCACGGGCCAGTTCGAGGTGTTCGGGCTCGGCCACCAGGGCGGCGGCGCCGACGTCGGCGAGCACGGCGGCGAGCCGCTCCTCGGGCTGCGCCGGGTCCAGCGGTACGTAGGCGGCGCCGGCCCGGACCGTGCCGAGCAGTGCGGTGAGCGCGTGGCGGCCCTTGCCGACCAGCAGGGCGACCCGGTCGCCGCGGCCCACCCCGTACGCGTGGTGCAGGCGGCGGGCGGCGCGCACGGACTCGGCGCGCAGCTGGGCGTGGCCCAGTTCGGCGGGGCCGCGGTCCGTTCCCCCGCCGGTGACGACGGCCAGGCCTTCGCCGCCCGCCCGGTGGCCGCGTTCCAGGCGCTCCAGCAGGGTGGTGGCGGTGGCGGGCGGCCAGAACCCGGCCCGGCCCCAGCCCTTGACGGTCTCCCGGTCGGTGGCGTCGGTCAGGGTGAGGGCCGTGAGTTCGCGGCCGGGGTCGCCGAGCTGGGCCAGCAGGTGGGCGGCGACGCGCAGCACGGCGTCCGCGAACCAGGCTTCGCAGCGCCCGGTGTCCACGTCCGCGTGCAGGACGCGGTCCTCGCCGGAGCCCTCCAGGGTCAGCAGCAGCGCTTCGCCGGCCGGTGCGGGCCGGTCCGCGCCCTGCGCGGCGACGGTGAGGGTGCCGGCGCGGGCTCCGGCGGGGCGGGCGGCGAGCAGCTCCTCGCGGATCCGCCCGAGCAGGGCCGCGACCGTCGCGCCCTCCTGGCCGCCGGCCGGGGCGGTGGTGACGGTGATGCCGACGGGACCCGCGGGGCCGGCGACGGTCAGGGCCGGGGTGTCGGTGTCCTCGGCGGCGGCCAGGGCGAGGGCGGCCGCGGCGCACAGCAGCACCAGTTCGTCCATGGGGTGGCCGCCGGCCCGGCGCAGGGAGGTACGGGCGGCGGCGGGCAGGGGCAGGCTGCGCCTGGTGTGCCCGGGGACGCTCTCACGGGTCAGCCGGGGCCGCAGCGCCGTGGCCGCGGCGGCCGGTTCCCGCGTCACGGTGGGGGCGCCTGCCAGCGGCGGCTGGGGGAGCTGGAGGGGTGCTGCGGTCATGGCCGTACGCTCCCTGCGGGTTGCAGTCGGTCGGTTTCGTCGGTGCAGGAGGTTTCGCGGTGCGCCGCGAGCCCGTCCGCGGTCCGGTCCCCGGGGCGGCCGGGGACGGCGAGGTACCAGTTCGGATGGCAGCGCAGGGCGCCGACCACCTCGTCGAGCAGCTCGCCTGCCGTGCTCTCGGTGAACAGCGCCCGGTCGTAGGCGAGTTCGAGCAGGACCCGGCCGTCGCGCTCGCTCGCGTAGATCCGCAGGTCGTCGCTGAGCGGGGCCTGGGCGGGGTCCGCGGGGAGGAAGGCGGGCCCGCCGTCGAGGCGTTCGGCCGTCTCCCAGCTCAGTCCCGCGTCGTACACGGGGCGGCGGCCGGGGGCGGGGCGCTCCGCGATCTCCATGACCGTGGTGTCGAAGGGGAAGCGGGCGTGGTCGTACGCCTCGGCGAGCCGGTCGCGGACCTGGGTGAGCAGTTCGGCGGTGCTGTGCGCCTCGCCGGGTGCCAGCCGCACCGGCAGGGCGTTGACGAAGCAGCCGACGACCTCGGCCGTGTCCGCGCGGTCGCGGGTACCGGCCGGACAGCCGATGATCACCTCGGCGCTACCGGAGCGGAGGTGCAGCACGAGCGCCCAGGCGGTGAGCAGGGCGGTGAACGGGGTGGCGGCGCCGCCCTCGGCCGCCGCGTGCAGCACGGCGGCGGGCAGCGCGCGCCGGACCACTCCCGCGCCCTGGCGTCCGGCGCCCGTACGGGGTCCGGCCCCGGGCAGGTCGAGCCGGGGCAGCGGGCCGGCGAGGGTGCGGGTCCAGTACGCGCGCTGGCGCGCGGCCTCGGGACCCTCCAGCCAGGCGGCCTCCTCGGCCACCCAGTCCCGGTACGGGCGGGCGGGGCGGCCGTCCCAGGGCCGTGCTCCCGCCTCGAGGGCCTCGTAGGCGGCCAGCAGGTCACGGGCGACGAGGACGGCGCTGTCGCCGTCGTAGACGAGGTGGTGGGCGGTGATCACCAGGACGTCGCCGCCGGGGTGGCCGGTCAGCTGCCGGACGGCGAACAGCGGTCCGGTGGCGAGGGTGAAGGGCTCGCCGTGGGCGGCGGTCACCGCGTCGGCGACCTCCCCGTCCGTGGCGCCGACGCGGACGACGGTCAGCGGCGGACCGTCGGGGAGGCGGTCCATGACGATCTGCCGGGCGGTGCCGTCGACGACGGCCACCCGGGTGCGGAGCACTTCGTGCCGCTCGGCCAGGGCGGTGACGGCCTCCCGCAGCAGGCCGCTGTCCAGCGCCCGGCCGGCCCGCACGGCGTCGGTGATGTTGAGGGCGACCGGGCTGGGGCTGGTGCGGGCCGCCATCCAGATCCGGCGCTGGGCCCGGGAAAGCGGCAGGACGACCCCGTCGGGTGCGGACCCGAGCTCCGCGGGGGGCGCGGCCGCGCGGGACGGGGCGGGCGCGGCGGGCACGGCGGGCACGGCAGGCACGGCAGGCACGGCAGGCACGGCAGGCACGGCAGGCACGGCGGCAACGGCCGCCGGGGCGGGCGTGGCGGCCGTGCCTGCCGCGCCCGCCGCCGCGTCGGCCGTCGGCGTTTCGAGTACGGCCGCGAGGGCCCGCACCGTCTGCTGCTGGAAGACCGTGACCAGGGGGACCCGTACGCCGAACTCCTCCTGGAGCGCGGCGGCGAGGCGGGCGGCGGTCAGGCTGTGGCCGCCGAGGGAGAACAGGTCGGCGTCGGGGTCGGCGACCGGCACGCCGAGCACCTGTTCCCAGACCTTGGCCACCCGCTCCCCGGCGGGGCTCAGGCCGGCGCGCGGCGCGCGCTCCTCGCGGTGCGGGGCGGGCAGCGCGCGGCGGTCGAGCTTGCCGTTCGCGTTCAGCGGGAGCTCGTCGATCTGCACGTACGCCGCGGGCACCATCGCGGCCGGCAGCCGCCCGGCGAGGTAGGCCCGCAAGGCGCCCGGGGCGGCCGCGCCCACCACGTAGGCGACCAGCCCCGGTTCGCCGCGCTCGTCCGCCGCCGCCACGACCGCGCAGCGCCGTACGTCCGGGTGCCCGGCCAGGACGGCCGCCACCTCGCCCGGCTCGACCCGCTGGCCGCGGATCTTGACCTGGTCGTCGATGCGGCCGAGGAAGAGCAGGTTGCCGTCGGGCCGGCGGGCGGCGCGGTCGCCGGTGCGGTACATGAGCCGGCCGGGACGCAGCGGGTGGGGCGTGAACCGGTCGGCCGTCAGCTGCGGGTTGCCCAGGTAGCCGCGGGCCAGTCCGGCGCCGGAGATGCACAGTTCGCCGGGGACGCCGACCGGGGCCAGGTCCCCGTGGGCGTCGAGGACGTCGACGGTCTTGTTGGCGATGGGGTGGCCGATCAGGACGTCCGCACCCGGGTCGGTGATCTTGTGGACGGTGGTCCACACGCTGTCCTCGGTGGGCCCGTACTCGTTGTAGAGGACGGTGTGCGGGAGCAGTTCGGCGTGGCGGGCGGCGAGCGCCTCGGGGAGCCGTTCGCCGACGAGCACGATCTGGCGGACCGAGACCAGCCGCGGGGCGCAGCGTTCCAGCATCAACTGGTAGAGGCTGGGGACCAGCATGATGTGCGTGACGCGGTTGCGTCCGATCTCCTCGGCCACGTGCTCGACGTCCAGGAGCCGGTCCTTGCCGAGGACCACGACCCGGGTGCCGGCGACCAGCGCCGAGAAGACGTCGTTGACCCCGCTGTCGAAGTGCAGCGGCGGCACCTGGAGCACGGCCGCGTCCGGCCCGAACCCGTAGTAGCCGGCCCGGTAGTGGACGGTGTTGACGATGCCGCGGTGCTCGACCATGACGCCCTTGGGGCGGCCGGTGGAACCCGAGGTGTAGATGACGTACGCGAGGTCGCGCGGGGTGGCCCGGCGCGCCGGGGGCAGCCCGTCGGGAGCGCCGCCGCCCGACGCGGCCGTGCGCGGGTCGAGGACGGGCAGGGCGGTCAGGGCGGCGGTCCTGGCGTGGTGGCCGCCGTCGGCGAGCACCGCGAGGGCCCCGCTGTCGGCGAGGGCGAAGGCGAGCCGGTCGCCGGGCTGCTCCGGGTCCAGCGGGACGAACGCGGCGCCGGTCTTCAGGACGGCGAGCGCGCTGACCACCATCCACTCGGTGCGCTCGGTGACCACGGCCACCAGCGCGCCGGGGCCCGCGGCGCAGGCCTCCCGCAGGCGCGTGGCGACGGCTTCGGCGCGGGCGTCGAGCTCGGCGAAGGTGAGGACCGTGGTGCCGTGCACGACGGCGGGCCGGTCGGGGCCCGCGGCGGTCTGCGCCTCGACCAGGTCCAGGAGGGTGCGGTCCTCGGGGAAGGGGGCGGCGGTCCGGTTGACCTCGTCGAGCAGGAACCGCCGTTCGGCTGCGGGCAGCACGGGCACCTCGGCGAGCGGGGCGTCCGGGCGGGCGAGCAGGCCGGTCAGGAGGTGGACCAGCCGCTCCCCCATCCGCCGGGCGCTGTCGCGGTCGAAGAGGTCGTCGGTGTAGCCGACCCACAGTTCGCCGGCGTCCCCGGCCCGGCCGTCCCGGAAGCTGAAGGCCAGGTCGAAGTCGCTGACGGGCTGCTCGAAGGGGAGGTGGCGGACCGTCAGGCCCGGCCCGCCTTCGACGGCGTCGTCCAGGGCGGTCTCGACGAGCACGTCGAAGACGGGGTTGCGGCTGGGGTCGCGGGGCAGCGCGAGGTCCTCGACGAGCTGCTCGAAGGGGTATTCCTGGTGGGTCATGGCCTCCTGCGCGGTGGTCCGCACGGCGGCCAGCAGTTCGCGGAAGGTGCCGCCGGTGTCCACCGGGGTGCGCAGGACGACGGTGTTGGCGAACAGTCCGACCGTCTCGGCGGAGCGCCGGTCGGGCCGCCCCGCGACGACGGTGCCCAGCAGGACGTCCGGCTCCGCACACAGCCGCCACAGCAGCACGCGCAGCGCCGCGGTGAAGCCCATGAAGGGGGTGGCCGCGTTCTCGCGGCACAGCTCGCCCAGCGCTTCGACCAGTTCCGGGTCGAGGGCGAGGCGTACGGTGCCGCCCGCGGCGCTGCGGGCGGCCGGGCGGCGGCGGTCGGCGGGCAGCTCCAGCGGCTCGGGCAGCCGGGCGAGCCGCTCCCGCCAGTACGCGCGGTGCGCGGTGCCCTGCGGACCGGCCAGCCGGGCGGCGAGCCGTTCGGTGTGCTCGCTGTACGCGGGCGCGGGCTCCGGGGCCGTGGACGGGCCGGTCAGCGACCTCAGCAGGTCGCGCATCAGCAGGCCGAAGGACCAGCCGTCGCACACCGCGTGGTGCACGGTGAAGAGCAGGACGCCGCCGGCCGGGCCTTCGGGCACCCAGACGACCTTGGCCGGCGGGCCCTCGGCGAGGTCGAAGCGGTGGCGGCAGGCCCGCGCGAAGGCCTCCTCGGGCGTCGTGTCGCGCTCGGTCCGCAGGACGCCGACGGGCGGGTCGAGGACGACCTGGGTCAGGCCGCCGGGCGTCTGGCGCAGGACGGTGCGCAAGGACGCGTGCCGGGCCACCAGCGCGTCGACGGCGGCCGCGAGGCGGGGTTCGTCCACCACGCCCTCGAGCCGGTAGGCCTCGACCATCGTGTACGGGGGGACGGGCGACTGGTCCATCCGGTCCAGCAGCCACATCCGGCGCTGGGCGTTGGAGGCCGGAAAGGTGTCCCCGGGGCGGGGGGCGGGCGCGGTTTCCTGCGCCCGGGCCGGGGTGCCTTCGGCGCGGCCGCGGGGCAGCGCCCCCCGTTCGCGCAGGAGGGCGGCCAGCTCGGCCGGGGTCCGCAGGTCGAAGACCTCGTGGACCCGGGCGGCGTCGGGGCGGCCGGTGCGCTCGCACAGCGTGGCGACGAGCTGGACGGCGGACAGGCTGTGTCCCTCGGCCCGGAAGAAGTCCTCGTGGGCGGAGAGCGGCGGGCGGCCCAGCACCTCGGTCCAGGCCTCGTACACCAGGCGTTCGACGGGGTCGGCGGGCTGCCACACGGGGCCCCGCGGGGCCGTGGGGAGCGCGAGGAGCGCAGCCCTGTCCACCTTGCCGTGGACGGTGAGCGGCAGGGTGCCGAGCCGGTGCAGGGCGGCCGGGAGCATCGGTGCGGGCAGCCGCTCGCGCAGCCAGCCGGCCAGCGCGGCGGGCTCGAGCCGGGCGCCGGAGGGCGCGGGCCGGGCCACGTACCAGGCGTGCAGGGTCACGGTGCCGTCGGCGGCGGTGCGGGGCACGACCACGGCCTCGACCACGCCGGGGTGACGGACCAGGGTCTGTTCGACCTCGCCGGTCTCGACCCGGGTGCCGAAGATCTGCACCTGGCCGTCGGAGCGGCCCAGGAACTCCAGTTCGCCTTCGGCGTTCCAGCGGCCCTGGTCCCCCGTGCGGAAGACGGGGGCGTCGCCGGCGTGCGGGGAGCGTCCGAAGCGGACGGCGGTGGCCTCGGCGTCACCGCGGTAGCCGGGGGCGACGCCGGGTCCGGCGATCTGGATCTCGCCGGGTACGCCGGGCGGGGCGAGCTCCCCGGAGGGGGTGACCACGAAGACGCCGTAGCCGGGCGAGGGGCGGCCGGCCGGGACCCGGTCGAGCCGCTGGGCGATCGCGCCGTCGCGGATGAACATGGTGGCGTCGACGGTGGCCTCGCTGGGCCCGTACAGATTGGCGAAGGTGCCGATGCGCAGCCGTCCGACGGTGCGCGGCAGCAGGCCGCGCGGGATGGTGTCGCCGCCCAGCAGCAGGTGGCGCAGCGGGAGTTCGCCGTCCTCGGGCAGGGCGCGCAGCAGGACGGAGAAGAGGCCGGGCACGCAGTTGACGAGGTTGACCTCGCCGTCGCGCACCCGCTGCCACAGGGCGTCCGGGTCGAGGCGGTCGGGGTCGCCGACGGCGACGAGGGTGCCGCCCGCCAGGAGCGTGGTGAAGACCTGGAAGGCGGTCGCGTCGGAGGTGACCGCGGAGAGCATCGCGGTACGGGTCCGGGCGTCGATGCCGATCGCGCGGGCCCCCGTGAGCACCTTGTGGCTCAGCTGGTCGTGGTGGACGGCGACGGGCCGGGGGGTGCCGGTGGATCCCGAGGTGAACAGGATCATCGCGGGGGCGCCGGGCTCGGCCGCGTCCGCCGCGTCCCGCGCCGGCCCGTCCGCGGGCCCGTCCGCCGTGACGTCCGCCGGCCCGTCGGTGAGCAGGTCGGCAAGGTCCGCCACCGGTACGGGCAGCTGCGCGTCGGCGGGGCCGACGCCCTCGGCGCGCAGGGCGAGCCGGGCGCCGCTGAGGCGGGCCAGCAGGGCAACGCGCGCGGCCGGCTGGCGCGGTTCGAGGGGGACGACGGCCGCGCCGGTGCGCAGGACGGCGAGGAAGCCGGTGACGAGCCCGGCGCCGCGCGGCGCCAGGACGCACACCGCGTCGCCGGGGCCGGTGCCGTGGCGCGCGGTGAGCGCGGCGGCGGCCCGCCCGGCCTCGGCGGCGAGCTGCCGGTAGGTCAGGGTGCGGCCCTCGCCGGTGACGGCGACGGCGTCGGGGGTGCGGCGCACGGCCTCGTCGAACAGGCGCGTCAGGGTGGCGGCGCCGAAGGCGGCGGGGGCCGGCAGGGCGGCGAGGTCCAGGAGTTCGGCGCGCAGCGCGGCGCCGAGGACGTCGATGGCGTCGGGGCTGCGGCGCGGGTCGGCGGCGAGGGCCTCGAGTACGGCGGCCACGCAGCGGGGCAGGGCCCCGGTGAGGCCGGCCGTGCCGTGCGCCGCGACCGACAGGCCGCCGTCCGGGGCGTGTTCGACGCGCAGCACCAGCGCGGCCCGGGGCTGCGGCGAGCGGTCCCCGTACAGGCCCGGGCAGACGACGGCGAGCTGCGACAGGACGGTGCCCGCCCCGGGGGTGACGGCGTCCAGCCGGGCGCTCAGCGCGTCCCGGTCCTGCCAGGGGCGGGCGGCCGCCCGCTCCAGCTCGGCGTGCAGGTCCTCCAGGAAGGATGTGGCGGGCGCGGCCGGGTCCAGCGGGGCCAGCAGCGCGAACTCCGCCTGCGTCGGGGCTGCTCCGAGGGCCGGTACGACGACGGGCACGCGGCCGTGCGCGCCGGGCCCGGTGAGTGCGGCGAGCGCGATCCCGGCGGCGGCGACGGTGAGCAGCAGCAGGCCTTCGGGGGCGCCGCCGGTCATCGCGTGCAGGGCGGCCGCGGCTTCGGGAGCGACCGCGGCGGGCGCGGCGACCGCGGCGGGCGCAGCGGGCGCGGCCACCGGCGAGGCCTCGGGCTCGAGGAGGGGTTCGTGGCGGGCTCCGGTCAGCCGCGGCAGCCAGTACCCGGCCTGATCGGCGGACCGGGCCGCCGTAAGGTCGCCCCCATGGCCGAACTCTCCGTCACCATCGTTCCGCAGCACCTGTACGTCCTCCCTGACCAGTTGTGGGTGCACCGCCTGCCCCCGGACGCCCCCGTGCCCGCGCTGCCGGACCGGCCGTGGTGCTCGGTCACCCGGGCCCGGGACGGGCTGACCGTGGTGTGCGCCGGGCGCCTGCCGGCCGGCGCCGGGCCCGTGAGCGGTCCTTGGCGCGGGCTGTACGGGGCCGATGCCCACGGCCTGGACCTGCCCGGCATGCTGGCGGGCGTACTGGTGCCGCTGGCCGGTGCCGGGATCGGCGTGTTCGCCGCGTCGACCTTCGACGCGGATCTCGTACTCGTACCGGCCGGGGAGTACGAACGCGCCCGGACCGCTCTGGAAGCGGCCGGGCACACCCTCTCGTCGGACTGACGCCCCCGGGGATCAGACCCCGGCGGCGATCCGTGCCGGGGCCACCCCGAGGGCCGGGAAGAGCGCGACGTCCTTGCCGTCGACACCCCGCATCAGCACGTCGATGGCGGTGCTCATCAGGTCGATGTGGAACTGCGTGAAGGTGCCCAGGCCCAGGCCCAGGTGGACGCCGGGGTGCCGCTCGTTGGCGAAGTAGTTGCCGGGGAGCAGCGGGGCGCAGCTGGTGTTGGTGCCGAAGCCGATCTCGTGCAGCTTTGCGTAGCGGTCGTCCTGGGCCAGCAGCTTCTCGAGGTTGGAGGCGAACAGGGTGCGTCCGGCGACGGCCGGGCGGACCGCCGTGATGCGGCCCTCGACCAGGGTGATGATCGCGGGCTGGTCCGCCATGGGGGCGAGGTCGCGGTAGACCCGCTCCGTCTCGGCGCGGCTGGTGCCGTGGTCGCCGCGGTGGATGATCGGGGCGCCCTGCAGGGTGATCTCGCCGTTCAGGGTGAAGTGGGTGTCGAGCTCGAACTCGCCCGAGGCGTTGACCAGCGAGCTGAGCTCGCCGGTGGGCAGGACGACCTGCTGGCCGGGCATGAGCGGGCCGTGCAGCGAGAACCAGTGCTCGGAGAGCTGGTGCTGGAAGACGGCCTCGGTGCCGAACTCGCGGCCGAGGAAGAGCATGTCGTCGGCCTGGTCGAGGAGGGTCAGGAACTCCTCCTCGATGCCGAGCTCGCGCTCGTAGTCGACGTCGGCGACGATGGCGACCGTGGTGCGCAGGGTCTCCTCGGAGAAGGCTGCGGAGAAGCTGGAGAAGGCGCCCATGCGCATGCCTTCGAGGTGCTCGTCGTCGAAGTGGACGAACTCGTCGTCGGCGATCCACAGGACGGAGCCGCGGCGGCCGGAGGCGCGGATGGCGGCCATCTCGGCGATGAGGCCCGCGCGGGAGTCGGGGCCGGTCCAGGTGAATTCCCGTACCGGGGTGGTGCTGCTCTCGAGGGTGAGCGCGCTGCGCACGCCCGGCGACGTGACCAGGAGGAAGACGTCTCCCAGGTCACCCCCGAACAGGTTGCGGAACTGCTCCGGGCTGATCGGTACGGGCTGTGCGGTGCTCATGGAAACCTCCGTGAAGGGCCGTGCCGGGGTGCGAGTGCAGCTCACTCGCACCCCGGGCCACGACTCGAACTCAGCACTGGAGACGGTCGTACTTCCCGTACTTGCTGATGCGGGAGCTGATCGACACCTTCTCCTGGGCGACCGGCTTGTTGTCGGCCTGGACGGACTGCTGCTCGATGGCGGTCTGCTCTTCCATGTTGATCTGGGTCACATCGACTCCTCGTCGTGTTCTGGTGGAGCACCGGGATCCCGCCTGGTGCGGGCCCGGGGTCTGTGGGTCACGGAGCGGGTTGTTCCGCTGCCGTGAGGCGGAGGAGGGCGGCCGCCGCGTCACCGTGTGCGCGCAGCCGTTCCTGGTCGAGCCCGGCACCGAGCCGGGCCGCCGCTCCTCGGGCGAGTTCCACGGCGGCCTCCACGAGGTGGCCGCCGATGCTGACGGGATAGAGCGTGGTCCCGAGCGTCTGGCTGGTGATCACCGGATCTCCCCTTCCAGGGCGCGGGCGGCGTCCGCCGCAACGGTGCGCAGGGCCGAGGCGGCCTGCGCGGCGTCCGGATCGGTCTCCAGCTGCTCGGCGAGCGCGGCGAGTCCGAGGACGGACCGGCGGCGCGGGCCGGCCGGGAGCCGGTCCAGTTCGGCCGCGATCCAGCGCGCCTGCTCGTCGGCGAGCAGCACGTGCTCGCCTTCGACGGTGAGCTGGAGCGCGGCGCGGCCCACCAGGGGCGGGGCGCCGCCGTTGACGGCCTCCAGCACGGGGGCCAGTTCGGCCCCGCACTGCATCACCGCGGCCGCGGCCTGCGCGCCCCCGGGTACCTGCTGGAGGCGGACGCTCAGATTGAGGAGCAGGACCACGGCCGCGCGCAGCCGCGCGGGGTCGGCGATGCGGCACAGCTCCTCGTAGAGCCGCGAGACACCGGCCGGCGCCAGCGCGACGGTCGCGTCCTCGCCCTCGCCGGTGACCTCGATCCAGCCCGGGACGGGCACGGGCCGATCGGGCACGGCGGTGGCGGCGTCCAGGGCGTCCGCGAAGGCGGTCAGTTCCCGGGCGGCGCCGGCGAGTTCCGCCCGGGCCAGGGTCTGCGCGAACTCCCGTACCGGGGTGGCCGCGGTGGGGTTCGCGGGCGGCGTGGCGGTCGTGGATGCGGTGGTCACCGGCTCTCCTCGCTCTCGGTACGGGCCGGGGCGGCCAGGGCGTGGTGGTCGACCTTGTCGTTGACCGTGCGCGGCAGCCGGTCGTGGAACTCCACCCGGGCCGGCACCATCGCCGCCGGCAGCCGGTCGGCGAGCTCGCGGCGCAGGGCGCCGGCGCGGCGCGCCTGGTCCCCGGGCGGTTCGGCCAGCACCACGTGGGCCACCAGCCGGCTGCGGTCGCCCTCGCCGGCGACGGTGACGGCGGCGGCCGCGACCCCGGTGCAGGCGGCCAGTGCGGCCTCGACCTCGCCGGGCTCGACGCGCACGCCGGAGATCTTCAGCTGCCGGTCCCGGCGCCCGTGGTAGACCAGGACGCCGTCGGCCGTCTCGGTGACGAGGTCGCCGGTACGGAAGGCCCGGCGGCCGTCGGGCAGGGTGGGGAAGCCGCGGCTGGTCGCCGCCCCGTCCCCCGCGTAGCCGTCGGCCAGGCAGGGCCCGGTGACGTACAGCTCGCCGGCGCTGCCGGTCGGGACGGGCCGCAGCTCCTCGTCGAGGACCAGGCCCGAACGTCCGTCCAGCAGGCGGCCGATGGGCAGGATCTCCCCCGACGGCAGGGCTCCGGCCTCGCGCGGCACCTCGTACAGCGTGGAGGTGACCACGCCCTCGGTGGGTCCGTAAGCGTTGAGCAGCCGGACCGCGCCCATCGGCGAGCCGAGCCAGCGGCGGGCGGCGGCCGTGGTCGCGGCCTCCCCGCCGATCAGCACGGTGGTCAGCGAGGGCGGGGGGCGCAGGTCGCCGCGTACGGCGGCCTCGGCGCCGAGCAGGGTCCAGTAGGCGGTGGGCAGCTGCCACATCGTGATGCCGTGGGCGGCGGTGACCTCGAGCAGCTCGGGCAGCGACCACAGGCCGCCGCCGCGCAGCACGACCCGTCCGCCGGACAGCAGGGTCGGCCAGATCTCCTCGAGCGCGACGTCGAAGCCGGGCGAGGCGAACTGGAGCGTGACGCTGTCGGGGGTGAGCCCGTAGGCCCCGGCGGCCACCTCGCAGTGCCGGGCGAAGGGGCCGTGCGCGACCCGTACACCCTTGGGCACGCCGGTGGAGCCGGAGGTGAACAGCAGGTAGGCGGGGTCCCGTTCGGCCACCGGGACGGGGAAGGCGGGGCCGGCGGGCCGGTCGGCGCCGCCGGGCCCGGGGGCGGTGACCTCCAGGGCCTGCTCCCCCAGTTCCGCGAGCCAGTACGGCGCCCGCTCGGGGGCGGCGACCAGGGCGATCCCGGCTCCGGCCACCCGCATCGCGCGGCGCACCCGGTCGGGCGGCTGCGCGTCGTCGAGCGGCGCGCACACCAGTCCCGCGCCGGCGGTGGCCAGCAGGGCGACGACCAGTTCGGGCGTGCTGGCGGCGACCAGCGCAACCGTGTCGCCGGGGCGGGCGCCGCGCCGGTGCAGCGCGGCCGCCAGGTCCCGGGCGGCGGCGGCCAGGGCGCCGTAGGTGACGGTCCGTGCCGGGGCTGCGGGGGAGCCGGGGAGTTCGACCGCGATGCGGCCGGGTTCATGTGCGGCGCGCTCCAGAACGCGGGCCGCCGGGCTCGTGTTCATCAGCGCATCCTCGCGGCCGGGGGCTCGAAGCTCGTGACGTGCACGCCGGGGTGCAGGCCCTCGGCGGGGGCGCGGAAGTAGCCGGTCCAGTCGTGCGAGAACAGCTCGACGCGGCTGGTGCCGGTTTCGGCGACGGTGAACACCGAGGCGCGCTGGTAGCGCAGCAGCTCCTCGAGGCGTTCGTCGATCTTCACGCCGGCGGTCTCGAGGTGGCCCCGCAGGTCCTCGTAGAAGCGGTCCAGCTCGTTTTGCACGTAGGCCCAGCACCATTCGTAGATGAGCCAGGACTCCTTGTCCGGCACCCACTGGGCCAGCTTCTCCATCATGTCCGGCTGGGAGGCCACCTTGCCCTCGTTGGGGACGGCGGGCGACTCGATGTACTCCCACAGCAGGGCGCGGGCCCGGTCGACGGCCTCGCCGAGGACGGTGGAGGTGTCGGCGAGGGCGGCGTCGGCCAGCGAGCGGTAGAAGTCCTCGTAGCCGAGGATCCCCTCGGTGTGCAGGTAGGTGGCCAGCTGGCGGGTGATGCCGCGGTTGTGCAGGGCCTGCAGGACGGCGCCGAAGAGGTACATGCGCACCCAGTCCCCGCGGCTCATCGTGGAGTGCCCGACGACGACCTCGACCTCCTCCACGTCGTCCGGGAGGTAGGTGCGGGTGATGGTGTCCAGCCGGTACTTCTCGCGGTGGGCGGCGCTGCCCATCTCGGCGTTGGGCAGCAGCACGCACTCGTAGATCATGATGTCGTCGTGGATGCCCATCTCGAGCATCCGGCACAGGCCGCGGGCGAAGGTCTCGGGGGTCTCGTTCGGCAGGCCGACGATGACCTCGGTGTAGGCCTCGACGCCGCGCTCGCGGAAGGCCGCGGCGAGCTTCTCGTAGTTCTTGGCCGGCATGTTGGAGCGCTTGACCTGCTCCAGCACGTCCTGGGTGCCGCTCTGCATCGCGAGGATGGTGCCGTTCGACATGCCGTTGAGCGCGAACATCGAACTGATCTGTACGATCCGGTCGTTGGCGTTCTTGGCGTAGCTCGTGACGAACTTGCCGGGGAAGCCGCTCTCCTGCTTGTTGCGCACCAGGTGCTCGGCGAGGCCGACGTCGCGCGGGAGGATGCCGAAGTTGGCGTCGGCACACAGGATGGCCGACACGTTCTGCTCGGTGAAGTAGTCGATCTCGGCGTGCAGCCGGTCCTCGTCGAACTTGCGGATCTTCGACTGGTTCGCCGAGCCCCAGTCGCAGAAGGTGCAGCTGTAGGGGCAGCCGCGGTTGGTCTCCCACAGCACGGTCGGCTTGTAGCCGGCCGCCCGGGCCGCCTCGAAGGAGGGCTCCATCAGGCCGGTGAGCCAGGGGCTGGGCACGTCGATCTCGCGCGGCAGCTGCCCGCCGAGCGGGTTGCGGCGGACCGTCCCGTCTTTGTCCCGGTAGCTCAGCGAGGGGACCGACGCGAAGTCGGGCTCGTCCTGGAGCAGCGCCCTCAGCAGCTCGGAGAAGGGCGCCTCGCCCTCCTTGTGGATGGCGAAGTCGATGTACGGGTGCTTGTGGAGGAACTCGGCCGCGTTGTCCGGCACGTGCGGGCCGCCGACCACGGTGACCGCGTCGGGGAAGCGCTCCTTCACGGCGCGGCAGGCCGCCATGTTCTTGTTGAAGTTCCACAGGTAGCAGGACATCGCGAAGACCGCCGGGTCCTCCATGAGCGAGACCGGGTCCTTGGCCTGCTCGGGCAGGAAGAACGGCTGCTCGAAGGTGTAGGCCTCGACGAGGTCGGGCTGGGTGTCGGCGTACGAGCGCAGGGCGCCCCAGACGACCGGGAGGTAGGCGGAGCGGCTGAAGGCGGATACGTAGATCCTGCGCTTGGCAGCGGTCACCGTGGCCGTCGTACTCACGCTTCGCTCACCTCTTCCCGTTCGTGGCCGGTCCGGACGGGGGACCGTGGCCGTTCTGGGAATGAGCACAACCTCCCGGACTACAGCACCGCTTGAAAGCCGCCAGAGATCCAGGCCAGAGTGTGCGCCGGGGGTCCGGGGAGGGTGTAAAGGGGGTGCGGGCGCAGGGGACGGATCGGGCGGTGTCGAGTGCGAATCGAGTGCGGCCTGAGAGGCTGCGGCAACCTCGCGTCTCTTGAGGAGCCACCATGCAGACCTTCGCACCGCCCGCCGCTGCGTCCGCCGCGGTGTCACAGCCGGGACCGGGGGTCCCGCGCATCGAACTCCTGCCCGACGAACGCCACCGGGTGGCCGCGCTCGCCCACGAGTACGCGCGGGACTCGGCCGGCCTGGACGCCCGGCGCTCCCTCCAGCTCGCCGCGCTGATGTCCCACGAGCTGCCGCGTTCGCTGCGGCGGCTGATGACGGACTTCCGCCTGTCCGGTGCCCCGCACTCGGGCTTCCTGGTCAGCGGGCTGCTCATCGACGAGAACGCGCTGGGGCCCACCCCCACCAGCTACCAGGAGCGCCCCGACCGCTCCGAACTGCGGTACGCGGACGCCGTGCTGCGGCTGATCGGCTCCCTCCTCGGCGAGCCCTTCTCCTTCAGCAGCCAGCAGCGAGGGCGGCTGATCCTCGACCTGTTCCCCGTTCCCGGGCACGAGTTCGACCAGCTCGGCTCCGGCTCCACGGCCATGCTGGACTGGCACACCGAGGACGCCTTCCACCCGCACCGGGCGGACTGGATGATGCTGATGGGGCTGCGCAACCACGACGCGGTGGCCACGACCTTCGCCGCCATGGAGGACATCGAGCTCGCCGAGGAGCACCGCGCGGTGCTGTTCGAGAAGCGCTTCGCGATCCTGCCGGACCAGTCGCACACCAAGAGCTTCAACCAGGCCACGGGGGCCGCCGACGCGAGCGAGGCGGCCGAGGGCGAGCAGTTCCGGCGCATCGACACCATGGCGAACCGGCCCGAGCCGATCGCGCTGCTGGACGGCGACCCCGCCGCTCCGTGGCTGCGCGTCGACCCGCCGTTCATGCACACCAATCCCCTCGACCCGCAGGCAGCCGCGGCGCAGGACGCGCTGCTGACCGCGATCGAGGCCAAGCTGACCGACGTGACGGTCGGCAACGGCGACCTGTTCGTCATCGACAACAAGCGCGCGGTGCACGGGCGCCGGCCGTTCGCGGCCCGCTACGACGGCACCGACCGCTGGCTCAAGCGCATCAACCTCACCGCCGATCTGCGGCGCAGCGCCGGCTCCCGGCGCGGTGACCACGGCCGGGCCGTGGTCTGACCCGGCCCGCGGGCGGAACCTCCGGCGGACACCCCTCCCCTTGAAAGGATTCAAGGCCTTGGCCGCAGAACCCAATCTGATCCGACGCCACCGGCTGTTCCGCCGGTTCTGGCTGGCGCGCGCGGTCTCGCTGATCGGCGACGGCGCGGCCATGGTGGCGCTCGTCCTGCTGGTGAGCCGCGGCGAGCACGCCGGTACCGCCGTGTCGCTGATCCTCCTGGCCGAGTCCGTTCCGCGGTTCTTCGGACCGCTGGCCGGGGCGCTCGCGGACCGGATGGGCGTGCGGCGCCTGCTGATCGCCGCCGAGCTGGTGCAGGCCGCGGTCTTCGGCACCATCGTGCTGGCCCGCCCGGGCCTGGCCGTGCTGGTGCCGCTGGTCGCGGTGGCCGCCGCGGCCTCCACCGTGTTCGCCGCGGCCGGCCGTACGGTGGTGCCGCGCCTGGTCGACGAGGCCGACCTGATGCCCGCCAACGCCTGGATGGGCACGGCCTTCAACCTCCAGGCCGCGCTCGGCCCTGTGCTCGGCGGCCTGTTCTCCGCCTGGGGCAGCGCGTACGTCGCCCTCGCGATCAACGCGGGCAGCTTCGTGGTCTCGGCCCTGCTGCTGACGCGCATCCCGGCGCTGGAGCCGCTGCGGACCGGCGAGCGCCGGACCCTGCTGGGCGACACCGTCGAGGGGCTGAAGTTCATCCGCCACCACCGCGTGTCCCGCGCCATCGTGCTGCTGCTCCTGCTCGGCCTGTTCTTCGGCTCGCTGGACAACCTGGCGCTGGTCTTCCTCGCCGAGCACTCGCTGCACACCGGTGAGACCGGGTTCGGCGTGCTGTCCGCGTCCTTCGGCGTCGCGATGGTCGCCGCCTCGCTCTGGCTGGTCCGGGCGGCCGAGAGCCGCTCGCCGGTGTGGGTGCTGCTCGCGGGCTGGTTCTTCACCGGCCTGGGGCTGCTCCTGACGGCCGCCGCTCCGGTGCTCTTCGCCGCGATCGCCATGCAGCTGGTCGCGGGACTGGGCAACGGCGTGGCCAACGTCGGCGAGGAGACCCTGCTGCAGAAGGCCGTGCCCGCCGAGGTGCTGGGCCGGGTCGGCGGCACGCTGTCCTCCGCCGCCTTCTTCGGCAGCACGGCCGGCTACCTGGCCGGCGGCCTGCTGAGCCCCGACAGCCACGCCCGGCTGGTGTTCGTGATCGCCGGCGGCGGCATCTTCCTGGCGCTCGCCCTGTGCGGCCCGGCCCTGCTGTCCGCACGCTCCGCCCTCGCGGCGGACCCGGCCGAGGCGGCGCCGCACGACCGCGTCCCCGCCCCGCCGACCGCCGCACAGCCCGGAGGTGCGTCATGACCTCGATGACCGCAGTCTTCAACGGACGCCCGGCCAAGGGATACCTGCGCCCGTCCGTCGTCCCGCAGCCGCTGCTGCACCGCTGGTACGCCTGGTGCCACCTGGTGCCGCCGCACACCGCCGCGCTCAACCTGCGCGAGCGCTACCTCCCGCAGCTGCGCAGCTACCTGCGCTCGCCGCAGGTGCACGCTTCCGCGCTGAGCAACCCGGCCCGGTACGGCGGCCCGTTCCTGGCCCCGTACGGCGGCACCCCGCAGGACGTCGAGGAGCTGCTGGCCGCCACCGAAGCGGCCGCCGCCCCTGTGCTGCGGCTGGCCGAGGACATCAAGGACGCCCAGCGGATGCTCGCCGAGCAGGCCGACGGCAAGCCGATGGAGTCGCTGTACGCGCAGCTCCCCGCGAGCCTGCGCGGGCTCGTCGAGCTGGTCTACGACACCGGCAACCGGCCGCGGCTGCGCTTCTTCGAGCCGCTGGTCCACCGGGCGTTCGCGGCGGAGCTGGCCGCGGGCCAGGAGATCTCCCTGGCCCCGCGCACGGACCTGGAGCAGCCCTTCACCTTCGGCAGCCCGATCCTGCCCCACCCGCAGCGGCTGGACCTGCGGATCCCCTTCGCCGACCCCCGCCTCGACGAGCTGTACGCGGCCCGCCGCGGCGCCGCCGACGTCGCGGGCCTGGCCGAGCTGCTGCTGGGGGACGAGGCGTCGCACGCGCGCGCGGCCGCCTTCGCGGACCTGTTCACCGACAGCGCCCCGGCGCCGTACGAGAACGCGCCGGCGGGCTCCGTACGGATGCGCTACCTCAACCACGCGACGGTGCTGCTGGAGACGGGTTCCACGGCCGTACTGCTGGATCCGCTGCCCGGCTACGCCGACGACGGCCACCGCCACTTCACCCTGGCCGACCTGCCCGAGCGGCTGGACGCGGTGGTCCTGAGCCACCTGCACTGCGACCACGTGTCGGTGGAGGCGCTGCTCCAGCTGCGGCACCGGGTGGACACGGTCGTCGTGCCCCGGGGCGGCGGCGGTTCGCTGGAGGACCCGAGCCCCAAGCTGCTCCTGAAGGCGCTGGGCTTCACCTCGGTGGTGGAGCTGGGCGAGATGGAATCGGCGCGCATCGGCGAGGACGCCGAGGTCACGATGCTGCCGTTCCTGGGCGAGCACGGGGACCTGGACATCCGCTCCAAGGCGGTGCCGCTGGTGGAGATCGGCGGCCGGCGCGTGCTGTTCGCGACCGACGCGGTGGACATCGACCCGGACCTGTACCGCCGGGTGCAGGAGAGCACCGGGGACGTGGACACCGTCTTCATCGGGCTGGAGTGCGTGGGCGCGCCGATGTCGTGGCTGTACGGCCCGCTGATGGAGGGCGCCCAGGACCGGGCGCACGACCAGGCACGCCGACTCAAGGGCTGCGACGCGGACATGGCGGAACGCCTGGTCAAACGGTTCGGCGCGGCCGAGGTCTTCGTCTACGCCCTGGGCCTGGAACCGTGGCTGCGCCACCTGACGGGCTCGAGCTACGAGCCGGAGTCCGAGCAGATCCGCCAGACGAACCTCCTCCTTGACCGCTGCCGCGAACGCGGCGTGGCCGCCGAACTCCTCTACCGGCACGGCGAACGCCTCTGGCCCACCCACCGGCCCTGACCCCACCCCCCCCTCCCGCATCCCGCGCCCTCTCCCTGCCTTCGGGCGGGAGGGGGCGCTTTGCGCGTTCAGCGTCAGCCCCTTCAGCGCGTCGGCCGGCTGCGCGCGTACCCCGCGAGGGTCATCGGCTCGGGCCAGTGCCTCCTGCGCCTCTCGCAGCCGTGCGTAGGCCTGTCGCTCGTCCCCGACTGTGGCGGCGCCGGGGGCTCGCCGTTCTCGCAGGAAGGCGCGGGCCCCGTACATACGCATTGCGCACCGCCGCGGGAGATGGCCACGTCCTGTGCGGACGGCTCGGCGGGTGACGCGTACGACAAGGCCCCGGCCCCGGTGGACGTGTTCGTCCATCGGGGCCGGGGCCTCGTGTTGCCCGGTCGGGGGGCGGCCGGACGGCCGGTCGTTCAGTGGGCGGCTGCTTCCTGCAGGGCGGGAGTCGGCTCGGCGTCCTGGCTCGTGTCCTTGGCGGGGGCGGGGTTGGCGCCGCGGAGCGGGACTTCCTTGATGAACCAGGCGGCCGCGAAGCCGAGGACGGCGATGGCGGCGCAGACCAGGAAGGCCCAGTGGGTGCCGACGGCCACGGC